>JAJPXK010000047.1 GCA_021205485.1 Clostridia bacterium
TCGTGAGCTATCATATCATTGTTGTAATATTCTATAAAATTGACATAATTAACATAATAAACTGTTTCGCCGCTGTCTTCTTCCAGTAAAGCATCATATCCGGGTTCTAAAAATCCATCTGGATTTTTTTCAACACTATAAGTAATTACTACGCCGTTATAAGCTTTTACCATGTCGTTATAAACTTCAAGATTGGCATACTGAGAATAAGTAGAAAACTGGCTGAACACTACCATGAATATTACAAGCGATACTATTACGGGAAGGCAGGCGCCCATCATGCTGTAGCCGTTCTTTTTGTACAATTCAGATACCTTCTGGTTGTACATATTTTTGTCGTTGGCGTACTGCTTTTGCAACTTTTCCATCTGCGGACGCATCTGTTCCATTATTAAAGACTGCTTTTTAGTCTTATACTTGGAATATATATCCAGGGGAAGCACTATCGTTTTTAAAATGAGTGTAAACAGAATTATACCGATAGCGGTAATGCTTACGCACTCTATTATGGCCTTTACGATATCGCCTATCCAGTTAAGTTCTATCTCGTCTATAGCCTTTACCATAAAGTAGATAAAGTTTTCAGACGTAGTATCAGATAATAAATTCATCTTTAAACTCGGGGAGGGTTATAAAACCCACCTTACTTTAAAATAATTTTCGGGAACGGGATCGTACCCGCCCTTTGTGAAGGGATTGCAGCGGAGTATCCGCCACGTCCCTAACAAAATACCTATTATAACGCCGTGATTGTTAAGCGCCCTCAGCATATATTCCGAACAGGTAGGCGTATACATGCACGTGCCTCTGGAGATATGTTTTTGATAGAATACTATAAGGCGCATAAGTAACATTCTTATAAAGGGTTTAAATACAGCGCGTCTCAGCTTTTTGCAAATAATTTTTACGCGCACTTATTCATCCTCGCATAGCAAATTCTTAAAGAACGTTCAAATGAGCTAAGCGAATATTCCTCGCTTATTTTAGGCATCAGTATAATAACGCAAGGTCTGTTTAATTCGGCGCAGGTATTGTAAAACGCCTGACGCAGCAGCCTTTTTATTCTGTTGCGCCTCACCGCTTTACCGTATTTTTTTGAAATGGCTATGCCCATTTTCAGTTGGTCCGAGGGGTAATAAATTACCGTCACCGCGGAAGAATAAACTCTCTTTCCCTTTTTGAATATCCGCTGAAAATCGGCGTTCTTTTTTACTTTAAGGTATAACACTTAAATTTCCTGTTTTTAAGGCTCCATCTTTAAAGGTTTTTACCTCAATTAAGGCTTCCCCTTAAGGGGAAGCTGTCAACGTAGTTGACTGATGAGGTGTTGAGGCGTTTCTATAATTATGTTGCTCCACCGTTTTTTTAATGTCGGTTTATCTCCACCTCATCCACCGCAAAGCGGTCCCCCTTCTCCTCAAGGAGAAGGCTTTAATCTTATCCTAAACTTAAGCGCTTAACTTTTTTCTGCCCTTGTTTCTTCTTCTCTTAAGAACCTTTCTTCCCGCAGTCGTAGACATACGTTTTCTGAAACCGTGAACCTTGCTCCTTTGTCTTTTTTTAGGCTGGTAAGTCCTTTTCATCTTTAAATTCTCCTTATTTTTATTTTAGCGATACACGCTTTAATTTTTCGTTTACAACGCAAAAACCATTATACAATTATTAAATCGCCAAAGTCAAGCGTTATTTGCCGTTCTTACGGGTAAAATTAAATATAAAACTTCCTTTTCTTTCTCGTTATTTATAATAAAAGGCTGTATTCCCGAATTTAAAGACAACACTATCGTATCTTCCTCTAAAGAGCTTATGGCGTCGTCAATAAATCTGGAATTCATAGCTATTCTTACGTCTTTGCCTTCAACTTCGGCCTTTACGGGCTCCTGCACATTGCCTATGTCGGAATTGGAGGAAACTTCTATCTTTCCCGCAGAAATATCGAAGATTATAAGGTTGTTTTTGTCTGACCTTACAAGTATGGCAGCCCTCTCTATGCTTGAAAGCAGGGCGTTTCTGTCTACCGTTACGGTAGTCAGGAAAGACTTAGGTATAATATTTTCCTTTTTGATAAAGTCTCCGCCGTACAATCTTGAAGTTAAAACGGTATCTTCCACAGAGACTAAAATCATGCCCTTCTGTATAAATACTTCGGTCTCCCCTTCAGAGGGAATCATCTTTTCAATTTCGTTTAAAGTACGCGCGGGGCAGATAATTTCCATATCGCCCGTGCTGGTAATCAATGGCGCCGTGCATGTGGCGAGGCGGAAACCGTCCAACGCGGTTACGCATACCTTGTTATCCTCTATAATAAACTGGCACCCCTTAAGGTTAGGGCGGGAATCGTCGGTAGCGCAGCAGAACGATGTGGCCGAAATTACCTTTTTAAGGTCTGACGACTTCATTGTAAAGCTGTTTTCGTTGATATCTGTGCTTATCGCGGGGAAATCTTCCGCCGAAAGCACCTGCATAGAGGTCTGGCTGTCTGCGTAGAAAATATCCATGCGGCTGCCCTCAACGGCGAGAGTGATCTGCACCCCTTCGAGCTTTTTAATGAAATCGGCAAAATATTTGCCGGGAACGCATATCGAGCCTTCCTCCAACACGTCGGCGCGGATAGACTTCTGGATAGAAATCTCCCCGTCGGTGGCGAGAAGGGTTAAAGAATCGTTTTTAGCCGTAAGTTTGATACATTCCAGAAGGGGAACGGTGGTACGCGCGGCGCATGCTTTTACAACTTTTAAAATGGCATCCGAAAGGTTGATACCTTCGCAAACAATCTTCATTGAAAACCTCTTATCTTTATTCTTATTTTATTTATTAATAAAAATTAAATAGTAGTATTATTAGTAGGGGCTGTTAAATTGTGGATAAAATGCAATTT
>JAJPXK010000189.1 GCA_021205485.1 Clostridia bacterium
GAAACACCCGCAGAAAAAGCTGTTTTTAATATAGATTTATATTGTTTTATGCGTACGCCTTTAGGCGGGACAAATGGATTTATTGGCATCGGAGATATGTCGTCTTTCCCGAAAGTAAATACCTGTAAATCAGGAATAGCTTTAATCATAGCCCGATATTCCGACTTGGCTGGTTCAATAACCAAAAAAGGTATATTATATTTTTTCCATATAGTATCTAATAAACCAATGGAGTAGGTAGTTTTACCCATACCGGGAACACCGACTATAAGCATATGCCTATTGAGATCTTTTAAAGAAAAACCAATCGTATTATCATCGAACGATGATTTTAATCTACCGCCTTCAATATTGTCGCTGTTTATTATTTTTTTATGAAATATTTTAGAAGCTTTTAAGCTATAGTCTATCTGCAAACAATTGCTTACAGTTTTACTTCCTATAGGTAAACAAAATATTTCGTCAGCCTCGTCTGCCGTGATAATGTTCACTAACCGCCTGAAATCAAAATTCTCCTGATAATATATAGGGAAATTCTGATATAGCTTATCCATCACAACATCGTTCAATAGCCACGGTAATGACACGGCACAGCGATTAACATCAATATCCTGCGGATTTAATTTAATAGTTCGCAGTGAAATTTTATCTTCTTGGCTGCTGCCGCAGTCTATATGACCGCAACCTTTTGCCGTCAATCCAACAACGTCTTTTTCTTCCGCCATCAACAAAATGTTATAACAAAATAGCGCGGCGTTTTTATTCTTTTCATAGTACTTGTATTTAGCCGCATAACGTTCGGCAACGGGGTTAATTACATTACCTATCATCATATCGTGAACACCATGGTTAATGGTATCAAGCATCCCACATGTTCTTTCGATAAAACTTTTTTCTTCAAAAGTGTAATATGTTGGTATTAATTGAATAGAAATACAAGCGTTGGGCGTCCTGCTTAAATAATCGACTATAGACCCGAAGTCTCGATTGATTTCAGGTATTTTATCGAAAATATAGCACTGGTTCATATAGTAACTCTGTAAGTTACCAATAATATCTTCTTTAACAATTGCAATTTTACTCAATTTCTGAAATGCTGAGTAATTGATAAATGCTGAAGATAAATCTTTAACGGCGTATTTTAGAGAACTGAATGAAGAAAGGAATATTGTCTTTAAATTATTCAGCCTCTCATGTAATACTGATGGGTTATAATCAATACTTCGGATAATCAGATAAAAATTTATTTCCGCCTTATATGTTTGGTTACTTACGGGGACAGATTGCCAAAGTAATTCATACGAGTTGTTTTGTAAAAGCAAATCATCGACAAACTGTCCCTTTGTAACCTGATATAATTCAGATAGTAAAGTAGTAAACCCGTTCTTATTTTTCGCTATGTATTGATCTGCATCGGTATTTGTATTTATTTGATCCACTAAAATAGAAATATCGGGAATTTTTTCTATTTGTATACATACCCAATCACAGTATTCACCGCTACCAATTCTTATCATAATTGTTTTTATATTTTTTATTAATTATTATATTTTTTATTAAAATGGGGAATCCTTATAGTTTATGTATTAAACTTCTTTTACAAATACGAGAACGTACATATAGAAATCTACGCCATCGTAACATTCGCGCAGCATTGACGGAAAAAGCCAGCTACCAAGGATAGGAATCCATCCGAGAAGTTTTTCAAGAATTCCTTTCTTTCTTGCAATTTTTTGAGGCAAACATTCTATGGAATGAAGTGACCACCCACCTTTTGCCTCGTTTTGAATGGCTTGCCCTATAGGAGCAATGGCCTTGTTACCAGTTTCTACAGTCAAGCCATGCTTAAACTCTGATTTTTCTACACCCCTATAGCAAGGATTAGGTATACAAGTTGTTTTATACTGTAACATAAAAATTTTTCCTCCATTTTGTTTATCGACATAAGGATTCCCGCAATTTTATAAAAGTAAACCAAATTATGATAGTCAACCGATTTGAGATT
Source organism: Clostridia bacterium (assembly GCA_021205485.1). GTDB lineage: Bacteria > Bacillota > Clostridia > Christensenellales > Borkfalkiaceae > Coproplasma. The sequence goes on from JAJPXK010000189.1 coordinate 2,006, forward strand.
TTTACGATGAACAAGTTTATTGATTTCTGTTCATCGTATACTCTATTCGGTGTACAATAGCTTCTTTTTTGTTCACCGTTTGTAGCGGAAATATACAAATAAGCAAAAAATATCCGCATTAGCTCTTTACTTTTTTATATAATAGTGTTAAAATAAAAACAGAAAGTACACCGAATAGAGTATTCGATGTACATTTTCCTGTTTTATAATTGTAGCCTTAATCAAGCATTTTTCCGAGTTTATTCATAACCTCGCGCTTGTGCTCTAAAAGGGAATGGGCGTAATGGTTTAAAGTGATAGTCGGGTTTTTATGTCCTAAAATTTCAGAAAGCGTTTTTATATCCACGCCGCACTCAACGGCGCGGGTGGCAAAGGTGTGCCGCAATGCGTGAAAGCCCCTGTGCGATATGTTTAACTTTTTAAGTAAAAGCTCAAAACTACGCTGGTATGACCGCACGGTAACGGCTTGACCGTTGTCAGATATAACATATTTAGAGCTACTCTCTTTACGCAGCTTTTTTAGTCGGCTTATAATCTGTTTCGGCAGCGGTATCTCTCTTATGGAACTACCCGTTTTGGGCGTTTCGGTAAAGCGTATGTAACTGCCGTTTTCACCCTTGCCGTAATGGCAGGATTTATTGACGTAGAGCATATTTTTATCAAAATCAACGTCAGTCCATTCAAGCGCGAGCAATTCGCCTATGCGCAGTCCCGTGTAAAGGCAGAGCACTATACCAAACATCTTTTGCCGTTTGTCGCTCAACACGGCTTGCTCTATCTGCTTTTGTTCAACTATGTTAAAGCACTCTATGCGCTTTTCTTCGAGTTACGGGAGTGTTATTTTATCGCCTATGTATTTATACA
>JAJPXK010000038.1:0-1313 GCA_021205485.1 Clostridia bacterium
GAATTTATGTGTATAATTACCAAATAAATATTTATACGTATTTTGTCAACGTCAAAATCATAGTTTATTCTATGACGATTTATGATTTAAAAAAGGGCCAGTCGGCTGTTATTTTAAATATGAATACCGACGGCAAGGCAAACGCAAGGCTTTGCTCTTTAGGCATATCAGGCGGAAGCAAAATAACAATTTTAGGCTATTCCCTGTTTAAAAGCAGCGTTCTTATAGGCTGCGGCAGCGTACGCATCGCCGTACGCAAGTCAATAGCCGATAAAATAGAGGTGGAAAAATGTTAGCAGTTCTCGCCGGCAACCCTAACGCAGGCAAAACGACGCTGTTTAATTCGCTTACTAAAAGCCGACTTTCTACGGGCAACTGGCACGGCGTAACAACCCGGCCCTCATTTAAAACGGTTAAAGGGGTAACCTATGCCGACGTTCCCGGAATGTACTCCTTCGACGGATATTCTATGGAAGAGGCGAGCGCCGCCGACGAGATAAAACGCGCCGATATAGTCGTTAACGTAGTAGACGGCCTTACTCTGGAAAGTTCGTTGAATCTTACCCGCCGCATAATTTCCATGAACAAAAAGACGGTGGTGTATTTGACAAAATTAAAGACGCTTAAACGGCGCGGCGGACGGATAGATAAAGAAAAGCTCTCTTTAATGCTCGGCGTACCTGTGGCGGAAAGCGAAAAAGAGCTTAAATCCCTTTTAAAAAGCGGCGTTGGCTTTGCTGTAAAAAAAGATGATAAAATAGCGTTAAATCAGGCATATTACGGGGGTAATTGTAATTTAACCAAGGCGGAAAAGGTTATATATAATTCATATATCGCCCCTTTTATTTTTATCGCGGCGATACTTTTGATGTTCTTTTTGGCGTTCTTCCCTGAAATGCCGGGTGAATATTTAAAGGGAATAACCGAAGATCTTATCTGCGTAAAATTCAGAAATTTAATTGAAAGTTTTATGCCGCAGAGCAAAATTTCTTCCCTCGTATGCGACGGCATTATAGGCGGGGCGGGAGGGGTGTTATCTTTTATCCCTCAGCTTGCGGTGTTGTATATATTTTTAATTATTCTGGACGAAAGCGGTATAATGTCGGCCCTTTCGTTTGTAACCGACGGCGTATTTCAAAAGGTAAATCTGTCGGGCAGGGCGGCTTTTTCGCTTATATCGGGCTTCGGATGCACGGCGGCGGCCATTCTTACGACAAGGGGTTTTACGGCAAAAACAACGCAAAAACGGACGGTGGCTTCGCTTTGCTACATACCCTGCGGGGCGAAACTTCCCGTATTTCTCACGTTTTTGT
>JAJPXK010000038.1:1323-2852 GCA_021205485.1 Clostridia bacterium
TTGCAAATCCTTTCCCCGTAATATCGGCGTTTTACTTTATCGGCCTCGCTCTTTCGCTTTTAGCGGGCAAACTTTTTGGAGGAAAGGGAGAGGAATTGCTGTCCGAAGTCACCCCGATAGGCTTTCCGTCTGTAAAGCAGGCTTCAATTAAGTTGTGTTTTTACCTGAAAGGGTTTATAATAAAGGTAGCCACGGCGGTGACGCTCTTTTGCATTGTAAGCTGGTTTTTATCGAACTTTACGTTTACGCTGTCGCCCTGCGGCGCCGAAGAGAGCATGCTCGCATGGTTAAGCCGTTTGCTTCTGCCCGTCTTTTACCCTTTAGGGGTAACCGACTGGCGTATAGCTTACGCCCTTATAACGGGCTTTGCAGCCAAAGAAAATATCGCCGCTACAATCTCGTCGCTTATCCCCGAAGGGCTTACGTTAAATCTTGCCGCCACGGTTTCCGTGTCAACCTTTTTGCTCTTATGCCCCGCGTGCGTATCTGCGTTTTCGGCCTCGTGCAAAGAGATCGGCTTTTTTACAACATTAAAAATTTATGCCGTACAGCTTATCGTCGCGTTTGCGTTATCGTACGCCGTACACTTTATATTTTCGCTATGAAAAAATTTATCGTTCACAAAAATCTATCGCTTAAGGACTTTACCGACGAAGTTTACCCTCAGGGCAGCTTCGTGTTTTCCCGTCTTTTAAAAAATAAAGACATAAAGGTAAACGGCGTAAGGGCGGGCTGCGACGTTCCCGTAAAAGTCGGCGACGAGGTAATTTATTATACCACGGCTCAGCAAGAGGCGGCTTTAAGCCACACGGTGGTTTTCGAGGACGAAAATATTCTGATATGCGACAAGCCCGACGGCGTTTCGGCCGAGGCCCTCGCCAGCGAACTTAAAGGCGCTGCCGTTCCCGTACACAGGCTTGACAGGAACACAAAGGGGCTTATGGTATTTGCGAAAACCGAACAGGTTGAACAGGCTTTAAAAGAGGCCTTCAAACAGCAAAAGATACAAAAAACTTACCTCGCCCTGTGTAAAAATTCTTTCGCTGTAAACGCAAAAACGCTCTGCGGATATTTAAAAAAGGACGCAAAATCTTCATCCGTTATAATTTCAGATAAGCCTAAAAACGGATTTGTAAGCATACAGACGGAGTATAAAATATTAAAGACAAAGGATGACGTCGCCCTTGTCCGTATTGTTCTTCATACAGGCAAAACTCACCAGATCAGGGCGCATATGGCGCATATCGGCTGCCCCGTCTTAGGCGACGAAAAGTACGGCGACAGGGTATTAAATAAAAAATACGGCAGTAAGCGTCAGTGTCTTGTGGCAAAACAGCTTAAATTCAGTTTAGGCGGAAGCCTTTCCTACCTCAACGGAAAAATTTTTACAAGTTCATACGATTTGCAATTTCCCGAAAAATAACGCCCGAGGCATTCAGCCTCAGGGCGTTAATTTTATTAAAAATACAATTTTTTCTTATTTACGCCTTAAATTTATCTTTTACGCCTTAGCCATAAATTTATAATAC
>JAJPXK010000030.1 GCA_021205485.1 Clostridia bacterium
CCCTATTGCAATTTTTTCGCGTACGTGCTATAATAAAATATCCCTATGCAAAAATTTTCTCGGGATGTCGGATTATGGCAGATTTTAAACAGATAAAAAAATTAATAGAACCTCATAAAGAACCCGACAAGCAGTTCTTTCTGGATCTTTTAGACGACGAAAAGCAGCTAAGTTACGAAGCCGAGCATATCGGCGGCGTAATGCTTATGCTCAGGGCCGTCTATATAAACAAGCTGAAAAACGAAATAAATTCTGCCGCAGAGGAGATTGAACGGCTTAATTCCGACAAAGATTACAACGCCGAAAGTTACAGGCAGGTAATGGATTTAAAGGCCCTCATCGCCGAAAGGCGGGCGAGGATAGACACCTTTAAACCCTTTTTTGACGAGCCGTACTTCGCCCGCATGGATCTGATCGACGATAAAGACGGCTATAACAGCTACTATATAGGCAAGCGGGGCGACGAAGGGTTAGAGATTGTGGACTGGCGGGCCCCCCTCGCGAGAAGGTACTACCAGAAGAGCCGCATAAATTTCACCATAAACGACTTTAACTATAAACTCATTTTACGCAGGGCCATACGTACAAAAAGCGGCAAGGTCTTGGACTTTAAAAACGAATATCTTTCTGTGAAAGACTTTCTCTCCCGCGAGGAGATAGGGGGGAGGGACGAGGAGATTATCTTTGACCCGTTTTTAAGGGAAATTATTAAAAGCCGCAAAGAAAAGAGCAAAATTACCGACATAATAGAGACCATTCAGGAAAAGCAGTACGAAATTATCACCCTCCCCGAGGATGCGCAGTTTGTAGTGCAGGGTATAGCGGGAAGCGGCAAAACAATGATAATGCTGCACAGGCTATCGTATATAATGTACAACAACGAGGGTGTAAAGCCGCGCGACGTGCTTGTTTTAACCCCGTCAGACAGTTTCAATTCATTTATAGACGAACTTTCCGCCGTGCTTGAGCTTGAAAAGGTGAAAACCACCACGGTAGAGCGGTATTTTATGTCGGTTTTAAGCGGCCAGGGCATTATGATTGAGGGCAAGACGGATTTTAACGCGGCGCTGCCCGAGGATTACCTCGCCTATATCTATTCCGACAAGTTCATATCTGACGTAGATAAAAAACTCGCGAAAATTTTTGACGGCGTTTACGGAATGTTTTCCTCGCCGGAGTGCGCCGAGGTTTCGGCCGAGGTGCTTTCCAACAGCAAACGGCAGACCGCCCTTTACGACCGCATTAAAAACGCCTCTGTAAGGGTAAGAAGGTGCGTGTTAGGCGAGATTAAAGAAAAGGAGGGCGGCGGTCTCTACTACACAAAGCCCTTCAGAAGATTGTTCAACTGCGTATCCGACGTAACAGAATTTCTTGAACTCAACCAAACCGACGAAAGAATGAAGACATACGGCTATTTTTACCGCCAGCTTCTGTCTTTTTACAAGTCGATAAAATTTATCCGCCGCAACGCCGAAAAAATCTGCGCCGACGCGGAGCGGGATTTAACCACTCTGGACGGCGTGGTAGACAGGGAAATTTCTGACCTCGCGCGGTATAAAATAATAGTAGGCGGAAGCGAAGTTTTGACTTACGCCGAACGGATAGAAAAACGCAAAGCGTTGAAAAAAGAGATAGAGACGGCGATAAAACAGGTAAACGAAATAGGCGGACTGTTTGCGGCCGCCTGCGACTTTGCCGACGTTATAAGGACGGATTCTGACCTTGTGGCCATAGGAAAGTGCGAAGACGGGGTAGACATCGCCCGCTACTTCTATTCAGAGACGGTTAAAAAGAGCAAGCAGCGTTTTTCGGTCTCGGTCAAAAAACTCTACAAATCCGACGCGTACGCCCTGTGCCTGCTTCTTGTAAAGCTCGGTTATAATTTAACCCCTAAGCACTCCTTTGTTTTTATAGACGAAGGGCAGGATATATCCGCGGGGGAATACGCCGTTTTAAAGGCCATAAACGAGCGGGCAAAATTCAACATATTCGGCGATTTGAAGCAGAATATCACCCCGTGGAGGGGGCTTAAAGACTGGAACAGCGTACTCGACAAGGTGTACACCTTAAACCAGAACTACCGCAACACCAACCAGATAGTAGACTTTGTTTCTGAAAAGCTGAATATAGATATGCAGGCCATCGGCTGCGATGGCAACGAGATTGTCTGGCTGCCGCCCCGAAAGGTAAACGCCTACCTTCAGGAAGAAAAGGGGCTTAAAGCCGTTATAACTTCCGAGGCGGGCTTAACTACGCATATGCGTAAAAACTATAACGTGATACGCGAAACGGGGGTAGTTTCTAAAAAGAAGGTCAATATTATGACGGTTTACGAAAGCAAAGGCCTGGAATTTACCGCCGTGGCCGTAGCCGACGAGGATATGACCGACAACGAAAAATATATCGCCTACACCCGTGCCTTAAAGGAGCTTGTGATAATAAAATAACCGGTTATTTACGGCATATTGCGGGAGCAATTATAATTTATACAGATAAAAATACGGTAATCCGTCTTTGCTTCGCCTCAGGAAATTTTTCATTCATTTTATTGCGGGCGAACGCGATTTGTTATATAATAGTGTAAATAGAAGTTAAGAGGAAAGTTATGGCACCAAACAAAAGGACAAAACAGCTTGCCGACACTATAGAGCTTGAAGGCGAACTTTTAAATTCAGTAAGTTACGCGACGTACTATTGCCGTATGCCGCTTTTTACGGCGTTCAGGATTTATAACAGAGGGGCTTCCTCGGCCGACGACCTTACGGTAAACATAACGGGCAGCAACGGGCTTATTTTGCCCCGCTGCGTGCAGGTGGCGCAGATTCCTCCCGAAAGCAGCGTGCAGGTTACGGTGGAAAACGTTTTAAACCCTAAATATCTTGCCGACCTTGAGGCGGCGGAGGTGTGTTCGGTAAGGATTGTCATTTCAAGCGGCAAAGACACCGTGTGCGACCTTTCGGCCGACGTAAACTGCCTTCCCCTGGACACATGGGACGGCCTCGGCGGCAATATAGAGATGCTCTCTGCCTTCGTACGTCCTAAGATAGCCGACTGCCAGAAGATACTCGCCGAAGCGGGGCTGCAGCTTAAAACCTGGGGCTATTCTTCGGAGTGGAGCGGCTATTCGGGCAATAACCGCAACGCCGTAAGAGGGGCGGCAGCGGCCGTATATTCGGCCATCCGCAGGCAGAATATAGACTACGCCGACGGCGAACCGCTTACCGGCCCCGTCAGCGCGGGCAACATAACCTGCATAATTTCCTCAAAATCGGCGACCCCTATAGAGCTCGCTCTGCTGTTCGCTTCCTGTATGGAGGCGGCCAAACTTCACCCCGTCATACTGCTCGGCAAAGACAGCGTAGCCGCGGGGGTATGGCTTTACGAAAGCTGTTTTACGGCTACCACGCAAGACGATATGTCGGTAATAGAAAAGTACGTGCAGGACGGCGTCAACAACCTGAGCGTATTCGACATAACCGACCTGTTTTCGCATAAAAACGCGAGCTACACCACAAGCGAAGCTCACTTTTTGTCGCTCCTTCGCAGAAACAATTACGAAATCTGTCTGGATATCAAACGCTGCCGAATAGGCGGCGTGTACCCTATACCTATAAAGGTAAAGGTAAATGGCAAGTACGAGCTTTTAGGCGAAAGACAGTTTTCCTACGACCAGAAGCCAGAAGAGGTGATAGACGCAAACAAATACTCCCTGGAAAAGGGGGCGTCCAAAGAAAAGACCTGGCAGAGGCGTCTTTTAGACCTGTCTTTAAAAAACAACCTGTTGAATTTCCGCTATAAAAGCGACAGCCTGCATATAGTTTCGGCAGACCTTTCGGAGTTTGTATCCCGCCTTGACGGGGCAGACAAATTCAACCTTTTGGTAAATTCTTCCGCCGAGCCTTCGCCCTTCGGCGCCGCCGAAAGTTCAAGGAGCTTGCAGGAACTTATCGATATAGAGATGACCTCGGGCGTCGTCCGTACGTACGCGGGGCCGGAAAAACTTTCGGAATGTTCTGGCTCGCTCATAAGAAAGGCAAAATCCGCCGAAGAGGAGGCGGGTGCCAACACCCTCTGCATAGCTTTCGGCTTTTTAAAGTGGAAACACAGCGGCGAAAAGGAGGATAAATTCGCCCCTATCGCCCTTATGCCCGTACAGTTGAAACGCAGCAAGCAGCAGGGTGTGACTTTGATTACGGGCGGGGATATCACCGTAAACACCACCCTTTTAGAGTTTTTGAAGCAGGAATTCGGCATAGATATCAGGGGCATAGAGGACGGCAACCTCACCGTTTCAGAAATGTGCGCCCTGTTCAGGGCCAAGGCCGCCGATATGAAGGGCTGGCAGGTGTACGAAGATGTGTACATCTCGCAGTTTATGTTCGCGAGGTACGCCATGTGGGCGGACGTAAAGGCCAACATTGGCATATACCGCAACAACCCCTTTATCGCCAGCCTTATAGCCAATACAAACAAGATAGAGGGCAACAAGCTCTGCGGCGTCAGCGAGGACAATTCCTCCCCTTCCGACGTGCTTACGCCCCTTCCTTGCGACAGCTCGCAGTTCGAGGCGGTGGCTGAGACGGCCAAGGGAACGACCTTTGTTCTGCACGGCCCTCCCGGCACGGGCAAGAGCCAGACCATCACAAATATGATAGCAAACGCCATAGCTTCGGGCAAGAGGGTGCTTTTCGTCGCCGAAAAACAGGCGGCGCTGTCCGTAGTTAAAAAGCGTCTAAACGATATAGGCATAGGCGAATTCTGTATGGAGTTCAGCACGGGTAAATCGGTGGATAAATCGGCCATAGTGCGGGGGATAGAGAACACTCTGTCGCTTAAAGACGAGTTTACCGAAACCCGTTTTATAGACGCAGGCAAAGAGATTGAAGACACCCGTTCGGCCCTTTTAAGGCCGTACAACGCCTTGCATAAAAAACGCAGGTTAGGCGTATCGGTATACGAGGGCATTTTGTACTACCTTCAGAATAAAAACGCCCCCGAACTGGTAAATATAGAGAGCACTTTTTACGATTCGCTGACAAAAGAAAAGCTGGCTTCGTACGAAGATATGCTTGTAAAGGCGCAGGTCGCCGCCAAGGAATGCGGCGGCGTATACCGTTCGCCCTTCGACAACGTAAATCTTACAGACTGCGGCGAGACGGTAAAAAATTCCGTGCTGTGCGCGGCGGAGGTAGTGCTCGCCGAACTCAAGCATTTAAAGAGCTATTTAGGCTTGTTCCTTGAGACGTTCAACCAGAAGATAAGCTCGTTCAACGAGAAGAAACTTTTAAATCTTATAGACATCGCTTCGGCCATACTCTCGGGCGAATTGAATGTCTTCTTCGATTGCGACGAAGAACAGTTCTATAAGTTTTACAACGCAAACGTGTTGTACGACAACACGATAAAAGTATGGTTTACGCGATTTAACGATCTGCCCGATTTAGACAGGTATGTAGACGATATCGAAAGGGAGATAGAAAACTGGGGCGACAATTACCGCTCGTCAAGGCTGCTTCTCGCGGTGATAAAAAAGCTGAACAGAAGCGCCAAAACCCGCCTTGCCGAAAGCGAGGAGCTTGAGTGGATAAAGCGGGCGTACGAAATTTGCCTCGCCGAACGCAGGATACTTACAAACACAAAACTTTCGCAAAACTTTACAGGCCTCGGCGGCATAAACGCCCGCAAACGCGACGCCTTTTTAAAGCCTCTGTACGACCTTCACGCGCTGTGCCAGCAGACCTTTATGGACTACAACGCCGACGCGTTCAACAGCGTGTGCATACACATAAGAAAGGGCTACGCTCAGCCCCTTATAAGCGGGGTAATATCTGCGGCCAAAGCCTTCCTTTCGGCCAAAGATTACTTCTGCAAAGTTACGAACGCCGACAAGTTGTTCGCCATTGACGAGGATATATTCGATTACTACACGGCAAAATGCACCGCCCTTATAGACAATATAGATATGTTGCCCTCGTGGTGCGAGTATAAGAACATAGCTAAGGAGCTGAACGAAAGGGGGCTTACCTTTATAACCGACGCGATGGAGAGCGGGCGGATAAGCGGCGAGCAGATTTTATCTTCCTTCCGCAAAAACGTATACCGCAACTTTGTGCAGACAAATATCCCCGCCGACGAAGAGCTTTCAAAATTTTCGGCGAGCCTTTTAGACGAAAGTGCGGCGAAGTTCGCCCGCCTTACCGAGGAGTATTCCTCGCTTACAAAAAGCAAGATACGGCATGACTTGATTTCGCGTCTTCCCTCGCAGGAGACCGAGGGCCCGCTCGCGTTAGAGCTTATGTCTTTCCGCCGCCGCACGAGCGGAAACGTGAAAAGCATAAATATACGCTCGCTTTTCAGCGAAATACCCGAACTTTTAAAGGTTGTTTCGCCCTGCGTTCTTATGAGCCCGTTCACCGTGTCGCAGTACCTCGCCCCCGAACCGGGGATGTTTGACCTGGTTATATTCGACGAAGCCTCGCAGATGCCTACCTGCGAAGCCGTGCCTTCGCTCGCGAGGGCCAAGTCGGCCGTTATAGTAGGCGACCCTAAACAGCTTTCGCCTACCACGTTCTTTATGTCGGTAGGCCAGCAGGACGACGAGGAGCTTGAAACCGAGGATTTAGACAGCGTATTGGACGACTGCCTGTCGCTCGGCATACCCGAAAAACACCTCAACTGGCACTACCGCAGCAAGCACGAGAGCCTTATAGCCTTCTCTAACATAATGTACTATTCAAGCAAGCTGTGCACCTTCCCCTCGCCCGACGCCCTCGATTCAAAGGTAAAACTTTGCTATATAGCCGACGGCGTGTACGACAGGGGGGCCACAAAGTGCAACAGGCAGGAGGCAGACGCGCTGGTAGCCGAGGTTATACGCAGGCTTAAGGACGAAAAGTTAAAACGTTCGAGCATAGGCATAGTGACTTTCAGCACGCCGCAGCAGAACTTTATAGAACGCAAGCTTTCCAAAGCCATATCCGAGGCGGGGCTGGAAGAGGCCGCCTACGAGAGGGACGAACCGCTGTTTATCAAAAACCTTGAAAGCGTGCAGGGCGACGAGAGGGACGTTATTATGTTCTCCGTCTGCTATGGTCCCGACAAGGCGGGCAAAATTTCGTTGAACTTCGGCCCCCTGAACCAGTACGGCGGATGGCGCAGGCTGAACGTCGCCGTCTCCCGCGCGAGGGAAGAGATGCTTATCTATTCCTCTATGCGGTACTCTATGATAGACCTTTCCCGCACCAATTCAAGGGGTGTGGCGGGGCTCAAGGCTTTTCTTGAATTTGCCGAAAAGGGCCGCACGAGCATAGCCGTAAACAGCGACGAAGTTATAATAAACCGCTCGGGCATAGGTAAGTATGTTGCCAAAGAACTGTCTTCCTACGGCTACGACTGCCGCTGCGACGTAGGCGTATCCGACTTCAAGATAGACGTCGCCGTGGTAGACCCTAAAAACAAACACAACTTTATTTTGGCCATTCTTTGCGACGGCGAAAATAAATTCTCGGTAAAAGACCGCACTGTTATGCAGATACAGACTTTAAAACGCAACAACTGGAACGTGGTAAGGCTGTACTCCATCAATTTCTTCAACAACCCTAAACGGGAAATCAAGAAGATTAAGGAATTTCTGGATAAACTCTGCTCAAACGGCAAGGCTTCGCCTATAAGCTTCAAGCGGGCGTATAAGGCGGCCAAGTTTGAAACGCAGACGCAGGACGCGGCCTACATTTTAAACGGCGAACACGACGCCGAGGTTGTTAAAATCATTAAATCAATAGTCGCCGCCGAGGAGCCTATTTCCGAACAGTTTTTAATAAGGCGTACGCTTTCGGCTTACGGCATCTATAAACACGGCATAAAGCTTTACAACAAGCTTGTCTCGCTTATAGAAAGCTGCAAATTCTCTCATTCAGAGATTGCGGGCGTAAAGTATTACTTCCGCACCGATAAGTATTCGGGCTTCGACAGATACCGCGTGGAGGAGGGAGTTCCCCTGCGGCAGAGCGAAACCGACTACACCCCCTACGACATAATATCGCTTATAAAGGGTCTGCTTTTAAACAAGGTGAGCATGTTTTCTGACGAGCTTGCCTTCGCCGTGCAACGCGAGCTCGGGCTCGCCCGCCTTTCTGACAGGTTTGCGTCCTTTATAAATTCCTGCATAGACTACGGCGTAAAGCAGGGGATATTCATAAGAAGCATTTCAGATAAAATTTCGTTGACTTGAATTTAAGGGCGTACATCTGTACGCCCTTTTTTCACAAAAGAAAGTATGAAAAAGTTGGTAAATATCCGCCTCGCGGTAGTGGCCGCTTTCGGCTTCGGGATAGGCGCCTATCTCGGTTTCGCCTGCTGTTATTACAGCCTTACTTACGCGTGGACCATAGCGCTTGTCCCCGTAACCGCGGCGATCCTCATCATCTTTATAATAAAGGGCAAGACAAGGTACATAGCCCTTACCGCGATTACCGCCGCGCTTTTTGTGACGGGCTTTTTCGGCGTGGCCTTCCAGATAGAGGATTTTTCCGACAAAATGCTCGAAAGCAACAATTCTTACACAATTACGGGCGTAGTTGCCGAAAAGGGGTATACCGACGACGGCGAGTACATAAAATTAAAGGACGTCACCGCCGACGGGGAGGAGGCGGACGGCAGAATGTACGTCTATTTAGACTCCGAATACGGCGAATATTGCGACATAGGCTATACGGTGACGTTTACCGGCACGGTGTACCACAGCCAGGCGTACGCCTACGGCGTGGTGAGCAGCACCCGCCTGATAGAAAATCTCCGCTATACCGTCTACCCCGAAGACGAACTTTCCTCCGAATACGGATATTCCTTTTTCGGCTCGATAAACATAAAGGTGAGGGAGCTTATCTTCGGCAGCATGGACGGCGACGTGGCAGCCGTGGCCTACGGCATGCTTACGGGCAACACCGAGTATGTGGATACGGGCACGATGGAATATTTCCAGTACGGCGGGGTGGCGCACGTCTTCGCCGTCTCGGGCCTGCATATAGGCCTTGTGTTTGCCGCCGTAACATATCTCTTGAAAAAATTACGCGTAAACAAGTACCTTTCGGCAGTACTCTCGGTGGTGTTTATCTTCTTTTACGCGGGCGTATGCGGCTTTACGTTGTCGTCTGTAAGGGCGGCTGTTATGTGTACGGTGCTGCTCGCCGTAAGGCTTTCGGGCGGCAAGTACGACTCGCTCTCCGCATTGGCTATAGCTTTTATAGCTATTATGCTTGTAAACCCGCTCAATCTGCTTTCGGCGGGATTCCAGCTTTCCGTTTCGGCGGTGGCGGGCATCGCGACGCTGTCGCGGATAATAGAGAGGGCCCTTGTAAAGATAAAAATACCTCAGAAGGCCGCCTCGCTGGTCTCCGTTTCCCTTTCGGCTCAGCTCGGCACATTCCCGATACTGCTGTCTTGCTTCGGCTACGTAAGCTACGCCACGCTTTTGATGAATATAATCTTCGTGCCCGTGCTTTCCTCGCTGTTTACCCTGCTTTTCGTATTCACCGTCCTTTCGCTTATAATACAGCCGCTGGCGCAGTTTTTTCTTGTAATCCCGTCAGCTCCGCTAAGCTTTTTGCTGTCGCTTCTGGTAAGGATAAAGGCTGAAAATGTGCTTATCAGCGGGTTTGAATTCGGGTGGTTTATCGCGCCATACTATGCGGTGGTTTTGCTTTTGTCCGACAAGGTGAACCTTGCTTCCAAAGTCAAGGCCGTACTGTTTCCGTTAGGCGTCGCCTTAGTTTCTTTAGGCGTCTTTCTTTCGGCCTACACGCCCTCGGGCAGCCTTAAGATTACGGCAACGGCGTGGTACGGCGACAGTTCGGCCGTATTGTTCCAGACGGACAATTCTTCAGTTTTAGTCATTTGCCAGACGCCTTCGTCCTACGATATATCCATACTTTTAAGGCAAAACGGGGTGAACGAACCCGACGCCATAATTATCCTCGGCGACGAGGACAGCGTTTTAGCTTACAATACCTGCGGAAAGACCTGCGGGGATATCTACGTCTACTACACAAACCCCGCGATACAGCCCTTTACGGGCGCCACTGTGCATTATGCGCAAAGCTTTTATATAGACGGCGTAAAGTATACATTTTTTGATTACGGCAATTTGCTCGCCGAATATGGCGGAATGAGCGTAGGCGTGTGTATGTACGAAGACCCTGCGTTTTTCTTCTGCGATCTTTTGATTTCGGAGACGTATACCGAGGCCGTCTTTACGCATAGGACCATTTATTTCAGGGATGTAAACGATTATGACAATATTTACGACCTCGGCGACTTGCAATTTGTCATAAGAAATGGTAAACTATACGGGTAGAAACTTATCGGACGGTGCAAAATGAAATATACTCAGCTAAAACAGGATATATCAAAGGGGGCAAAAAACGTCTATCTTCTTCAGGGCGACGACGCCTATTTTCTGTCGCGCGCCGAAGAGATGATAAAAAACGCCTTTTTGCAACTGCCCGAGCTCAATTTTACCTCTTTCGACGGCGATGCTTTGAGGGGTTCGGCGATAAAAAATCTTGCCGACGCCGTTCAGGCGTGCCCCTTTATGGCCGAACGCAGGATTGTAAAGGTTACCGACTTTTACCCGTCTGAGGGCGACTACGACAAATATATCCGCCCCCTGATAGAAAATTTCCCTCCGACTTCCATTCTTATAATAGTTAACAAGGCCGCTAAAAAGGGGGCGGCCGACCTTAAGAGAAAGGGCGGAGTAACTTATGTTGACTGCAACAAGGCGGGCGACGAGGAAGTGGCCCGCTGGATATACCTCACCCTCAAAAGATCGGGCATATATGCGGACGTATCGGTGTGTATGTCCATAGCGCAGTACTGCCTTTGCAATATGTCGAGGGTGGCCATAGAGACGGAGAAAATTATAGTGTATAAGGGAGGCGGCGGAACACTTTCGCAGGAGGAGGCCGACGAGCTTGTGTATAAAGACGCCGACTATCGCATATACGAGCTTACCAACGCCGTGGCTGCGGGCGACTATTCAAAGTATATCGCCATAGCCGACGAGCTGTGCGGCAAGGGCATGGACGAAGTTTCCATCTTAAACTCGCTTTTCAACTATTTCAGGACGCTTATCACTGTATCGTCTTCCCGAAAATCTTCCGACGAGCTCGCCGCGGACCTCGGCATGAAGGAATACGGCGTTAAAAAGAGCCGCGAGCAGGCGAGAAAATTCGGCGAAGAACGCCTTTCGGACCTATGTACCTGCGTGTACGGGCTGCTTTCTGACATAAAGCAGGGCGTCTATACGCCTAAAAACGCCTTTTACATAATTACATCCCGCATATTCTTCGGCGAAAGGCAATAATTT
Organism: Clostridia bacterium; assembly: GCA_021205485.1. Classification (GTDB taxonomy): domain Bacteria; phylum Bacillota; class Clostridia; order Christensenellales; family Borkfalkiaceae; genus Coproplasma. The sequence continues at coordinate 11,366 of JAJPXK010000030.1, forward strand.
TGCTTAAAATTTACATAAATGACAGAATTTTGCCGTAATTTAATGCATACGGGGCAAAAAAGCTTGCCAAATCGCTTTATTTTTTTTATTTTTAAATATATAATAGTATAAATAAGTTAACGCCTATTTTTAAGGGGGCTTTATGGATTGGAACTCCTATTTGGAAAAATTTAAAACGTTCGGCTCGGGCTTTTCAACCAACGTTCTTTCTTATATTTTAGAATTTTTGTTGTTCGCCGTTCTGTTCTACTACGTTTTCAAAGTTTTGCAGGTAAATAAAAGCAATACCTTCATAGCCATTTTCGGCGTGGTGGTGGTCTGGTGCGGTTTTTCCTTCTCGCTTTCAGACAATATAAGTTCGGCGTTTTTGCTTATAGTTATTATAATGCTCGCCACGCTTATTTTTACGATGTACAACACCGAGATAAAACGCCAGCTTTTAGACGCGAAGATGAACAAGAGCAAGGGCGGCAGGGCCAGGGTAGACTCTACGGGCATCAACCTTGTGATAGACGAGGTGATAAAGGCCGTGCAGAATATGTCTAAAAACGATGTAGGCGCCTTGATAGTTTTATCAGACGACAACCTGCCCGAAGGAATAATTGAAAGCGGTACGGTGGTAAACGCCGATATAACCTCGCAGATGGTAGAGGCGGTGTTTTACCCTAAGGCCCCCCTCCACGACGGGGCCATGGTTATAGAGGGCGACAAAATATACGCCGCGGGCTGTTTTTTGCCTATCGCGCAGAGCGACAACCTGCCTAAAGAGATGGGCAGCCGCCACCGCGCGGCGTTAGGCGTTACGGCCGTCGCCAACGTTACGGCCATAGTCGTCTCTGAAGAGACGGGCATAATCTCTATAGTAAAGGGCGGCATGGTCCGCAAAACGTACGCAGACGCGAATGATTTAAGGAACGCTTTAAGCGATTACTACTGGTCTGATCTTACGGCGGAGGCTAAGGAATGAAAAAGTTTTTTAAAAATCTGTTCACAAAGTATGTGCCTATAAAGGTGCTCGCGATAGTTCTCGCCGCTTTGACCGTTGTATTTATAAACCTCAACTGAAATTTTACTTCAAGGATTTTAGGCATATGGAAAAGGTTGACGCGAGGGACGTTATTAACGTACCCGAAATTCTTTTGCCCGCCAAGGCAGATATGCCCGCGTGGGCGGTGATAGCCTGCGACCAGTACACTTCGGACGAAAGCTACTGGAGCGGTTTACGTAAATTTATCGGGGGAAGGCCGAGCGCATACGAGCTCATTTTCCCCGAAATATATCTTAAAGACAACCCCGAAAGGCGTATAGCCGACATCAACGCCGCCATGGAGCGTTATTTGAAACAGGGCTTTTTCAAAACGGTGGAAGGCGGCTTTATTCTTGTGGAGCGTACCACCGAAGAGAGCGGCACTCGTACGGGCATTCTGCTCGCCGTAGACCTTGACAAGTACTCCTACAAGGCGGGCGACAAGACGCTTATACGCTCTACCGAGGCCACTATTTTAGACAGGCTCCCGCCCCGCGTAAAGATACGCGAGAACGCCCCTATAGAACTTCCGCATATAATGCTGTTGTACGACGATCCGCAGTTTAAAGTGTTAAGCGCCGTAAAACGCGGCGAGGTTCTATACGATTTTACGCTGAATATGAAGGGCGGCAAGGTAAAGGGAACTTATATAACTAACGCCGACGAGGTGTTGGACGCCTTTACATCCCTTTTAGACGGCCAGGGCGAAGATAAAATGCTGTTCGCCGCGGGCGACGGCAACCATTCGCTGGCTACGGCCAAGCAGTGCTGGGAGGCGTTAAAGCCCTCGCTTTCAGAAGAGGAGCGGAAGTCTCACCCCGCGAGGTACGCCCTCTGCGAGGTTGTGAACATATACGACAAGGCGCTTTTCTTCCACCCTATTTACAGGTTTGTGAAGACCGACGAGCCGTACGCCTTTGTAAACGACTGGCCCTTAAAGGGCGGCGGCGAGGCCTGCGCCGTGGTTGACGGGGCCTCAAAAAAGATGCCGTTCCCCGAAAACGTCCCCGAAGGCATCCGCCTTTTAGACGATTACATATCTGAATTTATGGCGAAAAACGGCGGCGAAGTGGACTATATCCACGGCGAGGCGGAACTTAAGGCGTTGACTCAAAGCGGCGTCGGCGTGCTTGTGCCCGCTATAGACAAAGGCGATTTCTTCCGCCTTATAAAGGAGGGAGGGAACCTTCCGAGGAAGACTTTCTCTTTAGGGGAAGGATGCGAAAAACGATACTATATAGAAGCGAAGAGGATAAAGTAAACAAGTTATGGCTTTAAAGGTGTGTAAATTCGGCGGCACGTCCATGGCGGACGGCAACGTAATGAATCGGGTAAAAAGGATTATCGAAAGCGACGACGACAGAAGACTGGTGGTGGTATCCGCTCCGGGCAAGCGTTATTCCGACGACATAAAAGTAACTGATACTTTATATAAATGTCACAGCGAACTTGAAAGTACAGGCTCGTGCGGCCAGACTTTTTCTGTAATCCGCAGGCGTTTTACGGGCATTGTAAAGGAACTCGGCATAGATCTTGACATAGAGTATGTTTTAAACGAGACCGAAAGGCGGATAAACGAGGAAAAGAGCGTTGACTTTACCGCATCCCGCGGGGAGTACCTCTGCGCGAGGGTGATGGCTAAGCTTTTAGACGCCAAGTTTATAGACGCCGAAGAGGTTATTTTCTTCAACGAAAACGGAACTCTCGACGGCGAAAAGTCGTACGCCGCCATATGCAAGGCGGTAGAGGGCGAACTTCGCTGCGTTATCCCGGGCTTTTATGGCTGCGGGGCGGACGGCAAAGTAAAGACATTTTCCCGCGGGGGCTCGGATATATCGGGCTCGGTTGCCGCTAGGGCGGTAAACGCCTCTTTATATGAAAACTGGACGGACGTAAGCGGCTTTTATGTCTGCGACCCGAGGATAGTTTCCACCCCTAAGGTTATAAAATCCCTCTCGTATAAGGAGCTTCGCGAACTTTCTTACATGGGCGCCAGCGTGCTGCACAGCGAATCTATTTTTCCCGTAAGAAAGGCCAATATCCCTATTTTAATCAAAAACACCTTTCGCCCCGAAGACGACGGCACGCTCATCCAGCCGAGCGTCTACTACAAGCCGAGCGGCAGGGTAATAACAGGCATAGCCGGCAAAAAGGATTTTACCGTTATATTTATAGAAAAATCCCTTATGAACTCCGAGATAGGCTTTATAAGAAAGGTCCTCTCCGTACTGGAGCGGTACAACATCCCTATCGAGCATATTCCCTCGGGCATCGACACTATGTCGCTTGTAATAGAGAGTTCCCGCCTTAAAAACGGCGTGCTTGAAAATATTTTGCAGGGCATAAAGGAGGCGGTGGAGCCCGACGTTATGAGGGTTACCGAAGATATCGCCCTGATTGCCACCGTAGGCCACGGAATGTCCTCATCCATAGGTACCTCGGCGAGGCTTTTCAAGGCCATGAAAGAGGCGAATATAAACGTAAAGATGATAGACCAGGGCTCGTCAGAGCTGAATATAATAGTCGGCGTAAAAAATGACGAATGCGAAAAGTGCATTAACGCCATTTACCGAGAATTTTTCAGATAAAAATAATCCCCGAAGTTTGCTTCGGGGATTTTAAGTTTAATCGCTGTATTTTGCAAGCCGCTTCTTTATGGAGCGGATATTTTCTTTTACGCTCTTAGGCGAAGCCCCGCCGAAAGACGTTCTCGCCTCGGCGCAGGATTTGCCCTTTACCGTCTCGCATATGTCTATGTCAAAGCGGTCGTCAAACGACTTGTATTCCTCAATAGTCATATTCTGCAGGGTGCGGCCCTTTTCTATGCACCAGCGCACTATTTTGCCCGTAACTCCGTGAGCCGTGCGGAAGGGCACGCCCTTTTTGGCGAGGTAGTCGGCAACGTCGGTGGCGCAGGCGAACTCCGCTTCCGCAGCCTTTTTCATTCTGTTTGTGTTGAACGAAATATTGTCCAGAAGCTCGGCCATAATGTCTATGCAGCTTAAAAGCTGGCTTTCGCAGTCAAAAAATCCCTCTTTGTCTTCCTGCAGATCCTTGTTGTAGGCGAGAGGTATGCCCTTTAACGTGGTAAGTATCGCCATAAGGTGGCCGTAAATTCTGCCCGTCTTGCCCCTCATAAGCTCGGGGATGTCGGGGTTTTTCTTCTGCGGCATAATGGAAGATCCCGTCGAGTACTCGTCGGAGATTTCAAAATACCCGAATTCTTCGGTGGAATAGAGTATGATATCCTCGCACAGGCGGGAAAGGTGGCTCATAACCATAGAGGCGTTGAAGCAGTATTCGGCCACGAAGTCGCGGTCGGATACCCCGTCGAGAGAGTTGTCGCACGGCCTGTCAAAGTCCAGCAGGGTAGAGGTCATATCCCTGTCTATAGGGTAAGAGGTTCCCGCCAGCGCCCCGCTGCCTAACGGCATAACGTTCATACGCTTTCTCGAACTTGAAAATCTGTCCAGATCCCTTAAAAACATCTCGGCGTAGGCGTTGAAAAAGTGGCCTAAACATATAGGCTGAGCCTTCCTTAAATGAGTATACCCCGGCATAATGTATTTAAGCCCGTATTCTGCGTTGTTTAAAAGCACTTCGATAAGGTTTGTAAGGCTCTCCTTTACGCCGTCTATAGAACTTCTTACATACAATCTGAAGTCGGTGGCCACCTGGTCGTTTCTCGAACGGGCGGTATGCAGTTTTTTGCCGGCTTCGCCTATGCGGGAGACAAGCTCGTTTTCCACAAAGGAGTGTATATCCTCGGCGTCCTTTATTTCAAGTTTGCCCTCTTCTATGTCGTTATAAATGGCTTCAAGCCCGCCGCATATCTGTTCGCTCTCTTCGGCGGAGATAATGTTGCATTTGCCGAGCATCCTCGCATGAGCCACCGAGGCGGTGATATCGGCCTTCCACAGCTTTTTGTCGAACGGCAAAGAGTCGTTAAAAAGGTCTGCGTCCCTCGCCGTAGGGGTTGTAAATCTTCCTTCCCATAGTTTCATTGTATTTATCCTCTAATTAAATTGACTTATTGACGAAATTAATCTAAAATAATTATAATAGATTATTAATCTAAAATAGATTATCAATCTAAAGTAATTATAATAGATTTTAACTGATTAATCAAGTCAATTTTAAAAAAAGGTCATTTTTATGATAATTTTAGGCATAGACCCCGGCCTTGCCACTATGGGCTACGGCGTAATAGAAAAACGCCCCGCGGGCGACAGCGTCGCGGTGGATTACGGCGTGGTGCGTACGCCTAAAGACGAAACTTTGCCCGTACGCCTCGCCATGCTTGAAGAAGGAGTAAACAAACTGCTTGTAAAGTTCAAGCCTGGCGAAATATCGGTGGAGGAGCTGTTCTTCTCAAAAAATATAACCACGGGCATACCCGTGGCTCACGCGAGGGGGGTAATCCTTTTAACGTGCATAAAATACTGCGGAAGGTTGTACGAGTACACGCCTATGCAGATAAAGCAGGCTTTGACGGGCTACGGCAGGGCTGACAAGGTGCAGATGATGCACGTAGTCACAAGTCTTTTGCATCTTGACAAAATTCCCCGCCCCGACGACGCCGCCGACGCTTTGGCTGTGGCCCTGTGCCACGCTCACACATCCCGCTTCGGCAAAATGTTCGGCATTAAGTAAATTATCTCGCCTTTTCGCGGGTATTTGCGGGATTCATTTTTCGTCATCCTGAGCGGAACGCAGTGAAGCCGAAGGATCCCGCGGGAGCGGCAGCGGCCCGCGACAGGCAGACAACAATTAAAAAATATAAGATTATTCGCAAAAACAGGTAAAAAAATGATAGGTTATTTAAAGGGAAATATTTTATCGGTGTCCGAGGAATGCGTTTTGATAGAGACGGGCGGGGTAGGCTACGAAGTGCTGTGCTCGGCCTCCGCCCTGCAGTCGCTTTCAGGCAAAAAACAGGGCGAGGTATACACTTACCTTAAGGTAAGCGAAGACGGCGTAAGCTTATTCGGCTTTTCTTCGCCCGAAGAAAAGAATATGTTTTTAAAGCTTATAACCGTCTCGGGCGTAGGGCCTAAGCTCGGAATTTCCGTGCTGGCGGGCATGGACTGCTCGTCTCTTGCGGCGGCCATAGCCTCGTCAGACGTAAAACGTTTAAGCTCCGTAAAGGGCTTAGGCAAAAAGACGGCCGAACGCATTATTTTGGAACTGAGGGAAAAGGTCTCGGCCGAAGTCCCCGCAAAACAGGGCGGAGTTGCGGCGGCTATGCCGGCATCCGACGGCGACGAAGACGCCATGGTCGCCCTGATGACGTTAGGCTTTACCCGCGCCGAAAGTTTGAGGGCGGTGGAAAAGGCCAAACAGAGCGGGGCTAGCACCCTCGAAGATATAATACGCGCAGCGTTAAAAAGTATGTAATTTAAGGTGACGGAATGTATTACGACGACGATGAATTCGGCGGCGACGAGTTCGGCGAAGAAGAGGATAGGCTGGTAACAAGCACAAAGGGCGAGTACGACGTAGAGGAAAACGTTCTGCGTCCTAAAACTCTCGCCGACTATGTAGGCCAGGCCCGCCTCAAAGAAAATTTAAACGTGTATATGGCGGCTGCCAAGCAGAGGGGCGAGGCGTTGGAACACGTCCTTTTGTACGGCGCCCCGGGGCTCGGCAAAACCACCCTCGCGCACATCATAGCTGCCGAAATGGGCGGGCAGCTTAAGCTTACATCCGCCCCCGCGATAGAACGCAGCGGCGATCTGGCGGCGATACTTACCAATTTAAACGACGGGGACGTGTTGTTTATAGACGAGATCCACCGTTTAAACCATACGGTAGAGGAAATTTTGTATTCGGCTATGGAAGACTACGCCCTGGATATAATTGTCGGCAAGGGCCCGAGCGCCAGAAATATCCGCTTCGCCTTAAAAAAGTTTACCCTGATAGGGGCTACGACAAAGGCGGGCAATATATCCACGCCTTTAAGAAACCGCTTCGGCATAACTTTCCGCCTTGAAATGTACACCCCCGACGAATTAAAGCTCATCATAATAAAGAGCGCCGCAAAATTAGGCGTGACGGTGGAGGAGGACGCGGCGACGGAGATATCCCGTCGTTCAAGGGGCACGCCCCGCATAGCCAACAGGCTTTTAAAGCGCGTACGCGACTTTTCTACGGTAAAGGGCGGCGATACCGTCACTTTAAAGGACGCCCGCTTCGCCTTAAACCGTATGGAAATTGACGAGCTCGGCCTGGACGAAACCGACCGCAACATTCTGCGGGCGATGATAGAAAAGTTTGACGGCAAGCCCGTCGGGCTGGAAACTCTGGCGGCTACGGTAAACGAGGACGCCAATACAATAGAGGACGTATACGAGCCCTACCTTCTGCAGCTCGGCTTTATAGCCCGCACGCCCCGCGGCAGGGTGATACTTAAGGGCGGCTACGAACATTTAGGCTATAAAATAAGCGAAAAGCAGGCGGCTCAGCTATCTGTATTCGATAAAGACGACAATTAATTATGCAATATAAAAAATCAGATTTTTATTACGAACTCCCCGAGGAGCTTATAGCGCAGACGCCCGCGAATCCCCGCGACAGCTCAAGGCTTCTTGTGTACAACAGGCAGACGGATACCGTTGAACACAGGATATTCAGGGATATAACCGATTATCTTCGCGCGGGCGACGTACTTGTTATCAACAATACAAAGGTGCTGCCCGCAAGACTATACGCGCATACTCAAAACGGCGGCAAGGTAGAAGTGCTGCTTTTAAAGCGTATATCTCAGCTAAGATGGGAAGTACTTGTAAAGCCCGGCAAAAAGTGCAGGGCAGGAACGCGTCTTACCGTATCGGACGATTTGTCCCTTACTATAGCCGGAATAACCGACAGCGGGGAGCGTATAGTTGACTTTGAATGCGACGGCGTATTTGAGGAAGTGTTAGACAGGGTAGGGGCGATGCCCTTGCCCCCCTATATAAAGGCCAAGCTCGAGGATAAAAACCGTTACCAGACGGTGTACGCAAAAACGGAGGGCTCCGCGGCGGCCCCTACGGCGGGGCTGCATTTTACGCCCGAGCTTCTGGATAAAATAAAGGGGTCGGGCGTAGAGGTGGCCGAAGTGTTGCTTCACGTAGGCTTAGGCACCTTCCGCCCCGTCAAAGAGGACGTTATAACCGACCACAAAATGCACAGCGAGTACTACGAGGTGAGCGAGAAGGCGGCGGACATTGTAAACAGGGCTAAAAAAGAGGGCCGAAGGGTGATAGCCGTAGGCACGACTTCGGTGCGTACGCTTGAAAGCGTCGCTGACGAAAACGGTCTGATAAAGCCTGGTTGCGGCAACACTGATATATTTATATATCCGCCCTATAAATTCAAATGCGTAGACGCGTTGATTACAAATTTTCATCTGCCCGAAAGCACTCTTATCATGCTTGTTTCGGCGATGTGCGGCAGAGAAAAGACGTTAGAGCTGTATAAGCTTGCCGTGGATAACCGCTACCGCTTCTTTAGTTTTGGCGACGCATGCTTTTTTATATGATATAAAC
>JAJPXK010000234.1 GCA_021205485.1 Clostridia bacterium
TAATTTTATAAAAGCATACGAAAAAGCTTCATACGTTGTAACAGATTCATTTCATGGTACTTGTATGAGTTATATATTTAAAAAAAGTTTCTCTGTATATTATAATGAACAACGCGGTGCAGATAGATTTATTTCATTAATGAATCTTTTAGATCTTAGTTCAAGAAGAATTTATGAAACAGATTCAAAAGATGAAATATTCCATAATACTAATATAGATTTCCAAATAGATTGGGAAAAAGCAATTCAGAACGTAGAAAAAGAAAAAGAGTTTTCTTGGAATTGGCTTTTTGATTTAATAGATAATAGAAAAAAAGAAAAAAACAGGATAAAAAGTAGGTTTAATACTTTTTCAGATTTAATTGAAGTTGAAAACCTTTTAAATAATCGTGATTTCAGAAATATCAGACTTGTTGCAACATTGTTTCGCGATTATGGTGTAAAGCATATTGTTTTGTGCCCTGGCGGAAGAGACGTCCCCATTGTAAGAATGTTTGAATATAATGCGGATAAATTTATTATTCACAGAGTAACAGACGAAAGAAGTGCGGCATATTACGCAATGGGTATTGCAACGCAGTTACACCAGCCTGTTGCTTGTATATGTACAAGCGGAACGGCAGCAAGTAATTTTTTACCGGCAGTGACAGAGGCGTATTACACTTGTATCCCCTTAGTAGTTGTAACTGCTGACAGATACGAAGTTTATCTTAACCATGGAGAAGATCAAACAATACCGCAAAAGAAAATATATGACGGCGTTGTAAAAATGGAGATTTCCTTGCCTGAGGCATCAGGTTGGAAAGCAGATTATCAGGCAAGAAGGGATATTTCAACTGCCATTCTTGAAACTACCCATAATGGGTTAGGGCCCGTCCATATCAATGTGCCTGTAGATAATATATCCATTGGTGCAAATTTGCCTGCATCCGCCTGGCAGTTGCAGCCTTTCATATATCCCCATATATTAAGGGCAAGTTTTTCTAACGGGCAAACCGATATGTTAAGGTGGGTAGATTCGCTAAAAAAATCAAACCGTATTTTAGTGGTATACGGACAAAACATACCGTTAACAGAAAAACAAAAGAGCAATGTTGAAAAATTTGCTTCTAAATATAACTGCGTAATTGTAACAGATCATATTTCTAATCTAAATTGTAGCTATAGCCTTATGCCGCATAATATGTTGCAATCAATCTCACAGGCAGAGTTTAACGATAATCTTGTTCCCGATATTTTGATTACTGTTGGCGGTAAAAGATTGATGAACGATCCGCTTACATTTAAAATTCGCTCTATAGCTAAAAAAGTAAGGCATTGGTCGGTTGCCCCTGATGGCAAGGTTAAAGATTTTTATTTCTGTTTAACTTCGGTAATAGAAGCAGACCCTGATTACTTTTTTGAGTGGTTTGCAGAAAAAGCGGGGGATATTCATAATAACGGAGTTTATTATGACAAATGGAGGGTCTTAACAGATAAATATCCGAGTCTTGCAATAGAGCAATTTAATTCTTTATATGTACAGAGTAAATTTTTACCCAATATACCCAAACATTCAATTTTGCATTTGGGCGTAGGGCAGACGTTTATCGAATGCAGAAGATTTAAAATTGATGAGTCTGTAGAAGTTTATTGTAATATGGGAACGAACGGCATAGATGGCTGTACTTCTACGTTTATGGGGCAGTGTTCTGTTGTTAATGATAAATTATGTTTCCTTTTAGTGGGTGATTTGTCGTTCTTCTACGATATGAACAGTATATGGAATAAACCATTAAAAAAGAATATGCGCATATTGCTTGTAAATAACAACGGCACAGGTCTTTTGCGCGGACATAGACTTCAGGCAATTTCATCTGTTCATAATACGGCGGCAGAAGGCTGGGTAAAGTCTACAGGTTTTGAATATATATCTGCCCATTCTAAAGAAGAATACGAAGAAAAACTTAAGTATTTTATAAGCGATAAGCCCGAAAAAGCTTTATTCTTTGAAGTTTTTTGCAATTAATTGGTAAAGTTTATGGAAGTATACTTACGCCCTAAAAACATAATAGTGGTAGGCGGTGCAAGCGGTATAGGCTTGGCTACCGCACAAAGATTACTTGACGGAAAAGCAGAAAATATAATTCTTGCTTCAAGAAACCAGCAAAAATTAGATTCGGCTTGCAAGTCTTTAAAAAAAGAAGACTGGCAAAAAATAAGCAGTTTCCCTTTTGATATATCAGAAGTGCAATCACATAGCTTAATGATAGAAAAAGCGGAAAAAATTATCGGCAAAAGTCAGCTTGACGGGCTGGTGATTTCAAGCGGTGTAAACTTTGACGGCTCAAACTGGAAGGGCTTTAATATTTGTGAATCTGATTGGGATAAAGTAATGGATACAAATTTAAAAGGTCCTTTCTTTTTGTTGCGAACTTTTGCCAATTACCTGCATTCCAATAACAGAAAGGGCAATATATGCGTTGTTTCTTCTATAAGCGCACACCGCGATTCTTTATCTGCTTATCAGGTGAGTAAAAAGGCGTTGTCGCAGATTGTATTTACTTTTGGTAAATATTTGTGCGAACGCGGCGTTGTATTAAATTGCGTAGAACCTGGCGTTGTAGATACCGATATGATGCCCCATTTACGTCAATATACAGATGGAATTCGTGAAGGTAAACCATGGAATGATTCTTCCATTAAAAGAGTAATAAGACCCGAAGAAATAGCTGAAGTAATTTATATACTAATGTCAAATCTTGGTGAAATTATGTCAGGAAGTTGTGTATTATGTGGGGGGGGGACTAAGGCGCTATTCCCTTGATTAT
>JAJPXK010000116.1:0-5065 GCA_021205485.1 Clostridia bacterium
ATTTTATATATTATATGGTAAACGGGTTTTTGGCATTATTTTGCTCAAAATATGTTACCGCCCTGCGGCAAAAAGCCGCAGGGCGGTAAATTAATAATTGTTTTGCGTTTTAAAACCTCAACTGAACTCCGCCGTCGCCGTCGCTCTTTTGTTTTAAAGCGACTATCTTTTTAGGCTCTACGGGCGGGGTACGCTTAAGCTTTTTGCCTCTGGATATCCTGTTCTCTATAGAAATATCCTCGGTGCTTATCTCGGCCACAGACTTGTCCTCGTTTACTATGGCGAGCTTATACGGTATTGTAACGTAATCGGCGAAAAGCAACTGCCCGCAGTCCTTTACGTCGGCTATGATGACGCCCTTGCGCGCCCTGCCTATAGGGTCTATAAGCGAAGATATTACCCGTTTGAAGTAGCCCGAAGCGGATACGGTGATAATCTCGCCCTCGCCGTTTATCTGCGAGGCAAAAATTACACGCTCGTTGTCGCCGATATTTATTCCGCGTACGCCTGCGGCTATCCTGCCGTGTACGGGCACGTCGTCCTTTACGGCGTTCAAGCACATGCCGCCCGCCGTGACAAAGAACATTGTAGAAAATTCGTCTTCGTCGTAATTTTCAACATTTATTACCGAATCGCCCTCTTTAAGCTTGATGGCCTGGTAATATCCCTTGTTGAGAGTGTATTCCTGCCAGGGAGTACGCTTTACGGCGCCGCATTTTGTAAAGAATATAAGGTCGCCCTTGCGTTCTTCCTGAGTGAAGATTCTGACGGGCATTTCATGCGGCAACGCCTCGGGGCAGATATCCTTAAGCTTGTACCCCGTAACCTTAGGCGTGGTGATATCCACGTTTTCGAGGTTGATATACAGGCAGTTGCCTAAATCGGTGAAGCATACTAAAGTAGCGTCCGACCTTACAAACACAGCCTGAGTGTGCATCGCCGTGAGCGGAGCCGAAGAGCTTAACGGCCGTTTGAATTTGGAAACAAAGTCGGGCTTTTCGGTAAAGCGTATGGTGCCCGCGGCGGTAAGGGATACCGCCCAGTCGGTTACGGCGCGTTTTACGTCGTCGCGTTTGACGCTTATTTTATCCGATTCGTAAACTATCCGCGTACGCCTTTCGCAGGGGTACTTTTTCTTGATTTCCTTAATTTCCGACTTTACGATATCCCATTGCATCTTTTTGTCGGCGATTATGGAATTTAAATAATCTATCTTTTTGTTGAGTTCGGCGAGTTCCTGTTCAAGCTTGTACACCTCTAACTTTGCGAGGCGGGCGAGGCGTAAATCGAGTATGGCCTGTGCCTGGCGTTCTGAAAGGGCGAAAGTTTCCATCAACCTTTTGCGGGCCACGGGGGTGCTTTCAGATGTTTTGATAATCCTTACGACTTCGTCTATATTGCGTACGCCTATTACAAGGCCTTCCAATATGTGCTTGCGGGCGAGGGCCTCTTTAAGTTCAAATTTAGCCCGACGCAAAACTACAAGCCGCTGGTAATTCACATAATATTTTATTATATCAAGAAGGCCGAGCTGCTGAGGTTTGCCTCCCGCTATGGCCACCATATTTATGCCGAAAGTACACTCTAAGTCGGTATACTTGAACAGCGCCGCTATGATTTTATCCACGTCGGCGTCCCTGCGGCAGGTTATCACCGCCCTCATGCCCGTACGGTCAGACTCGTCCACTATATCAGAAATTCCCGATAAAAGCTCCTTTTTGTCTTCCTTCAAAAGCATAATCTTGCGCAGAAGCTCGGCTTTGTTCGTCTGGTACGGAAGTTCGGTGATAACTATGAGCTTTTTGCCCATAGGCCCCGTCTCTACCGAATATTTTGCCCGCAAGGTAATTTTGCCCCTGCCCGTTTCGTAGGCCTGCACAAGCTCGTTGGCTATCACGTAGCCGCCTGTTGAAAAGTCGGGCCCGGGGATGATTTTCATCATCTCCTTAAGCGTTATGCGGGGGTTGTCTATATACGCGCACACGCCGTCTATAACCTCGCCGAGGTTATGCGTAGGTATGTTTGTCGCCAGGCCTACCGCTATGCCGTTTGAGCCGTTTACCAGAAGGTTAGGGAACCTTCCGGGAAGAATATCGGGCTCTAACAGGCTGTCGTCGAAGTTGAACGAGAAAGAGACGGTCTCTTTGTCCAGGTCCCTTAAAAGTTCCAGAGCCAGCGGCTCGAGCCTGGCCTCGGTGTACCTCATCGCCGCGGCGGGGTCGCCGTCTACCGAACCGAAGTTGCCGTGACCGTTTACAAGCGTCATCCGCATATTGAAGTCCTGAGCCATACGCACCATGGCGTCGTATACCGAACTGTCGCCGTGAGGGTGGTATTTACCCATGCAGTCGCCGACAATTCTCGCCGACTTTTTATGCGGCTTGTCGGGCGTGAGGCCCATCTCCATCATGGTATACAGAATGCGGCGCTGTACGGGTTTGAGCCCGTCCTCTACGCGGGGCAGAGCCCTGTCGAGGATGACAAATTCGGCGTATGTCAGCATCGCCTGCGGCATAACCTCTTCCATCGGGGTGACAAACACGTTGCCCTGCGGGATGGACGTCTGAAAATCTCCGTTGTTCTTTTTTGCCATAAATAAATTTCCTATCTCGTGAAACTCAATAACGCTGAATTAATAATCGTCGTCTTTACGCTCGTTTTCGTCTTTTATCTTGATGCGTTCTATAAGTCCGTCCACCTTGTTGAAATCGGCGTTGGCGGCCAGAAATTCCTTTCTGCCCTCTACCTTGTCGCCCATGAGCATTTCTACCACGTCGGCGGCCTCCGCCCTGTCCTCTATGCTGACCTGTATAAGGTTGCGGGTGGCGGGGTTCATCGTGGTATCCCAGAGCTGGTCGGCGGACATCTCGCCTAAGCCTTTATAGCGCTGTATCTGGTATCCCTTGCCTACCTTTTTAATCTTTTCGTCAAGCTCGGCGTCGTCGTACGCGTACTCGACTATATCCTTTTTATACACCTTGTAGAGGGGAGGCATGCCGATGTACACACAGCCCGCGCGGATTAAATCAACCATATACTTAAAGAAAAACGTTAAAAGTATGCAGCGTATATGGAAGCCGTCCTGGTCGGCATCCGAAAGTATTATTACTTTGCGGTATTTAACCTTTTCTATGTCAAAAGTTTTGCCGAACCCCGCCCCTATGGCCGAAATAAGCGTCTTTAATTCCTCGTTCTGAAGGGCCTGCAAAGCCGATTTTTTCTGTACGTTCAAGGGCTTGCCCCTTAAGGGTAAAATTGACTGGAACTGCCTTACCCTCGCCTGCTTTGCCGTGCCGCCCGCGCTGTCGCCTTCGACAATAAACAGCTCGTTCTGCTCGGGATTTTTGCCCGAACACGAGGCGAGTTTGCCTACAAGGTTCAGTCCGTCGTTTTCCGACGCGGCCTTGGCCACGTCCCTTTCGGCGCGGTGCTTTATTCTGTCGTCTGCGGCGAATTTGGCCTTCCTCGCTATCTCGTCGAACACCGCCTTGTTGCCCTTGACGCTTACCAATGTAGCCAGCCCCTCGGATACAACCTGCTCAACTATAGGGCGGACTTCGGGGTTGCCGAGTTTGGTCTTGGTCTGCCCCTCAAACTCTACGTTGTTCATCTGCACGGTTAAAACGGCGGTAAGGCCTTCCTTTATGTCGTCCACTATAAAGGCGGGGTCTTTGGCCCGCAAAACGCCGTTGGATCGGGCATATTCGTTGACGAACTTCAAAATTCCGTTTCTGAAGCCCGTTTCGTGATATCCGCCCTCAACGGTGGAAATGTTGTTTACAAAGGAATAGAGATTTTCTTCGTCGTCCTTTGTGTGCGAAAGGGCAAACTCTACCTTTATCCTGCTTTGAGGGAAGCCTTTTAACGTAATATCCTTTACCGCGCTGTAGTAAAGCGGGGTCTGGTACGCCTTAGGCTTGTCGTCGTTTAAATAATTTACAAAGTCCACAAGCCCGCCGTCGTATTTATATTCCACAGGCTCGCGGGGAGGGATAAGTTCTTTGGTTACAGTCTCGTCGTCGCCTTCGCCCGTCGTTACCATGCGGTAGAGCTTGCGTTCGTCTATAAGCCTTAATTTTAACCCCTTATTTAAAAAGGCGAGCTCTTTAAGGCGTTTAGAGATGGTGTCGTAACTCCACTCAACCGTTTCAAAAACCCTGTCGTTGGGCATAAATCGTACTGTGGTACCCTTGCCTGCCGCCTTTTCACCCGTGTTTTGCAAGGGAGTTTCGGGTATGCCGCACAGCCACTTTTTTTGCGAATTGTCGTAGGATGAGGTGAAACGCATTTTGTAGACGTTGCCACGCCTTACCTCTACCTCGAGCCAGCGCGAAAGGGCGTTGGTGACCGAGGCGCCTACGCCGTGCAGGCCGCCCGAGAAGGCGTAGTTGCCTTCGTCAAACTTGCCGCCCGCGTGAAGCTTGGTAAATATAAGCTCTACGCCGCTTATGCCAGCCTTTTTGTTGATGTCGGTAGGCATGCCCCTGCCGTTGTCTTCTACGCAGGCAGAGCCGTCTTTGCAAAGCGTCACCGTAATTTCGTCGGCGAAGCCGTTAGCGGCTTCGTCTATAGAGTTGTCTACAATTTCCCAAAGAATGTGGTGCAGGCCCTTTACGCCTGTAGAACCTACATACATGCCGGGACGCATCCGCACCGCCTCTAACCCTTCAAGGATTCTGAGGTCGTCTGCGTCGTATTTGTTTGCCGTCGGTTTCTTTACCGCCATATAAAATCACTCCGTTTTATGCTTTTTATGAGTTCATTCAATTTATTATACAATATATGGTGGATAATTGCAAGAATTACCACTAAAAAAAGTTGAAAATAACTTAAAAATGTTTTGATATCACAATTAATTTTGTACATACGGGCAAAATTTAAACGGCAAAAATAAAAGCAAGGCATTCCCTTGCTTAAATACGGTATTTATTTTTTAAAATGAGTATCCCTCAAGCCTCCCCTATTAGGGTAGCGTAAGCATACACAGTAGAGGGGGACCGCTGTGCGGTGGACGGGGTTTAAATAAGGCGAACCCCTCAGTCAACCTTACGGTTGCCAGCTCCCC
>JAJPXK010000116.1:5075-19785 GCA_021205485.1 Clostridia bacterium
GCCTATAACAAAGACGTTTCCTAAAACGGCAATACCATTTACATAACCATAAAAAAATAACCGCCTGTGTTTAGCCGACCGTGGCGGTTATTTTTAACTAAAACCTTGGCTAACCGTTTAAAGGCTTCGCCCTTGTTGTGTTTTTATTATAAACAATTATTTTCTGTTTGTCAACAGCTACAATCAAAATATTTTTTAAATTTCAATTTCGGTTACGCCGTCGTCTATAAGGTAGCAAAGCTCCTCGTGCGTATCTACGTCGGCGGACACTATTTTATCTACAGACAGCCTTAAATAATTTACTGTTCCCTCGGCGAGAAGGGCCCCCTCTTTTGAGGAAATTGTGGAATGCACCGTAAAAAAGTGAGGCGTATCTTTTATAACCACTCCCCTGCCTATAAGCTGTTCGTTATAGGGCACGGGCTTGCGGTATTTTACCTCTATAGACGTGGTTACGCCCCAAGATATTTCCGCCCCTTCCTTCGCCCACAGGCCGCGCAGGCCTAATTCGTCTAACATAGAGGCTATAAGGCCGCCGTGGACCCTGCCGGGGTAGCTCTGGTGTTCGGGGCGGTAGGTAAACAGCGTTACAACGCTGCCGTCTTCCATAGTATAAAACGGAGCCCTCAGCCCATACACGTTATCTAATCCGCAAACGGCGCACATTCTGCCGTTGTATTGTCTTTTTACTACTTTCATTTTGCACCTTTTTATAACCAAACGGCGGCTTTATAGCCGCCGTTTACTTTTTTATTCATTATCGGACTTTGAGCCCTTCGCTATCTTTTTACGCGTCTTTCTTTCGTTTTCGCCAAGGTCTATAAGGTCTATATCGCCCTTATCCTTAGGTTTGATGAATATAAGAAGCAGTATGCCAATTAAGGCCGCCGCCGCTACGGCAAGCAGTATTACCGAGGCAAGGTTGTCTTGCAGCCAGCGAGATTCGCCCGTAAGTTCTTCAGCTACCGCAGACGAGCTTATTACCATATATTTTGTAACTGTGTCGGTAATGTAGTTTGTATCGGTAACTTCAAGCCTTATCACGTAGAACGTATTCTTTTCCTGAGGAACAAACGAAAGGCTGTCGGGGTCCCATTCGTAGTCGCAGAAGTCGTCGTAGTAAGGGTCGGTCTCTTCCAGATCGTCATAGGCGACTATTTCCCTGAAGTACTCGCTTGTATTAGAGTCATCTATGCCCTCAAACAGATTTATAATCTGATCAAGCATCTCGGAATAACTTATCGTAGGCTCTTCTTCCGACTGGCTGTTGGCATTCAGGGCCTTTACATATGAATAATATCCCGATATATCAAACTCATAGAGCTTATACGACGTTGTATATCCCGAATTGAGGCCGGTTATATCAAAGTCAGAGGCCGAATATGTGGTGTCTACATAGGCAATGCTCTGCGCGCCCGCGTCCTCTACAACAAGGCCTTCGTAGCTTACTTCAAAGGTGAACCAGGGCACGTAATTCCAAAGTTCGCTGTCGGCGTCGGTGAGCATATCCGATATATCGGAGGAAGTAAAGGTCACTTTCTCCCATTCAGAGGTGTCGCTGTCGTACCTCAAATAATACATATCGTTGCTCTCGTTGTCGGTGGCGAATATTACAAAGCGGTACTTGCCTTCGTTTGAAAGGGTTATAGAAAGTTCGTTGTAGTCAAGCCCCGTATTTGACGAAACGCTTGAGCTTGTTCCCGATATAACGTATATAGAATAGGTGAGATCTTTATACCCCGAAAGGTTATCCGTCAAATACCCTTCAAAAGAGGGAAGATAGAAGTAATTGTCGTCGCCCGCGGTGATTGCCTGCTCTTCAGCGGCTGTGTTTACCGCCTGTTGGTAATCCCCCTGAAAAGCTTCAAGGCTGTCATACGCGTAATCATCTGAATCGCCGTAACTTACAGTAGTTACGTTGCCGAGTTCGTCTTCTTCGGTGTATATCGGCTGGTAGTTGTATGTTACGCCTTCGCTGTCCTTTACCGCCCTGATAAAGTTGTTGCCGTTTACCTCTACAAGATAATCGCTGTTTACATACCAGTCAAGGTAAACATAGTCGCTGTTGCCGCCCGAAGCGGTGCTGTCCTGTATTTTAAGGACAATCTTTACAACGCACTTAGTAGTATAGC
Source organism: Clostridia bacterium (assembly GCA_021205485.1). GTDB lineage: Bacteria > Bacillota > Clostridia > Christensenellales > Borkfalkiaceae > Coproplasma. The sequence goes on from JAJPXK010000116.1 coordinate 7,208, forward strand.
CGCTGTCGGCCGTATCGGTGAAATCTGTCCACACGTCAACGGGGTCTATAAATGCGTAGGTATCTGTAGTGCTTACTTCGGTATAGTTTTCGTTAGATGTCTGGCTTGTAGATAATACAAGGTCAAGGCTTGCATTGTTCGCCTGCTCGCTGGTAAGCACGTCGTAGTATATTGTGGTGCGGGGCGACGTTGCAAGCACGTCTATTACCGCGTAGCTTAATTCAAGGTCGTAGCCGTAGCGGACGGATGTAAAATCGCCGTCTATGCACAACACGGGGGCGGTGGTATCTGTTACGTTGCCCTCTAAATACGTAATGTTGTTTGCGTCTTCGTCGTTCCACTCTATATCCGAAAGTTCAAATTCCTGCCCGTTGAGTTTGTATAAAATCATTTCGGCTTCGGAACCGTCGTCTATGCCCGTCGCGCTGAACGTGAGGGGAATTACCGAGGTGCTTGAAGATGAAGAAACATATTTCGCATAGGTGGAACCTATATTTTCAAGCTTGTAGTCGTAAGAAGTATCGTCGTCGCTGCATACATTGTTGCTGTCGGTAATCTTAAGCGAATATACGCCGTTTTCAGATTTTCCGACAAACTCGATTGTAATCTTTTGATAACCAGTAAACGCTATTCTGTTTACCGCGTCTTTTACGGGGTCTACGTCGCCTTCATATTCAAGGGGATCTTCCGTACCGGTTATTACGTAAACGCAGTCAGTTCCCGCTACAAACGTCAGATAGTTTGTAGTAACGCCGTCTTCTGTAAGGGTGTACTGCTGCGACTGGAATTTAATTGTGAACGTATCGAACGTGAGGTCTGCAAAGCCTATCTCAAGCGAGAAGTAACCTTCGGCGTCGGCGGCTGTATACCAGTTGTAGGCGAGGTTTTTACGATACGTAACGTAGTCGTCGTCAGAATTAAAAACAAAGCTCTGGTAATACGTCTCCTCCGAGGCGTCGGCGCAATAGGCGTCTACCGCCGCGGTGTTAGAGGTATAAAAATAGTTGCTGCCGCTTAAAGTTACCGTCCTAGCGTCGGCCAGATAGTCCGACGCAATAAGGCCTATCGCAGCAAACACAGCTACAAAAAATACCGCGGCCAGCGTAAATATTGAATATCTTTTTCTGTTTGAATTAAACTTCATACTATGCCACCCTTTGAGGCTATTACTTTATTTACACGTAAACTTTTATAAGCAAAAAATTTTGCCCTGCCGCGGACATCCGCGGGAAAAAGAGGCGTTTTAACAAAAGCCGTGCGGCTTCCGCCTGCCCTTATAAAAAATCTACCTGATAATTTTACTATTAAAATAATTACTTTGTCAAACTCTTTTATCGGCTGTCGCAAATAATTTGTTATTTTTCATTACAACTTTACAAATGTCAGCCGTTTATTTGTATATCAAAAAGCTTCCAGGGCATATCTTCAAGGGGCGGTTCCGCCATAAACTTTATTTTTTCGCCCGTAGTCGGGTGAGAAAACGAAAGGCTGTACGCCCACAGCGCCAGTTTGCCCTTTACTGCGTTAGGCCCGCCGTAACGCATATCGCCGTACACGGGAGCGTTGATCGCGGCCGTCTGCACCCTTATCTGGTGAGTTCTGCCCGTGTGAAGCTTTATATCCGCAAGGCTGAGGCCGTTCTTTTCGCCCTTTATCTCGTACTCTAAAGATGCGAATTTGGCCCCTTCCTCGGTCTGCGTGCAGACGTATACGGTATTGTTTATGCTGTTTTTACGCAGATAATTTTCAAGAGTAGCCTTCTTTTTGAAGTGTACGCCGCAGAGGACGGCGAGGTACTTCTTTTCAAAGCCGCCGCTTTTCATCTGTTCGGAGAGCCTCGCCGCCGCCTTGGACGTCTTGGCGAACACCATAACCCCGCCCGTAGGCCTGTCAAGCCTGTGAACAAGCCCGAGGTAAACGTTGCCCTGTTTATTGTACTTTTCCTTTATGTAACGCTTAACGCAGTCAAAAAGATTGTCGTCACCGCTTTCGTCGGGGCAGCACGCCACATTCTGCGGCTTAAGCGTAACTATTATATGATTGTCTTCGTATAAAATTATAAGATCGGTAATTTCCATAATTATCCTTATAAAAAAGCCGTCCGCCCTTAAGGCTCCACAATTAAGTGAAGGCAAGACGAAGGTAACTCGCTCTTTTGCGTAAGCAAAAAGCGGCTTTTTTTAAAATAGTAACGTTGCGAAAGTGTAGCTTTGCCACACTTGAGCGCCACCATTTGCTGCAACCTACTTGCGGCTTACGGTAAAGATATGAATTTTGTGCATATTATTACGGACGCCCTTATTAATGCACAAAAGAGAAGAAAAAACAATCGCAGGCAAAGCCAAGATTGGTTGTCTTCTAAAATCACGGCAAATGTTTTTGCACAGCAATGCAAAAAGATTTGCGTGAACTTATCTGAATATCCCACTGCAGCCGCAGGGCAGGTTAATGCCTTCGTCGGTAGGCAGGCCAAGCTCGTACGCATCGGCCGTGCCCTTAAAACCTTTAAGAGTAAGCGTTAAAATATTTTTTATAACTGTAGGCTGCAGGCCCGTAGTATAGCTGTTGATTAAAACAAACAGAGGCTCGCCGCTCAGAATTTTAGCGCATTCTTTTACAAAAGAGAAAATATCGTCCTCTATCTTCCACATTTCGCCGTTAGGGCCCCTGCCGTAGCTCGGAGGGTCCATAATTATGGCGTCGTAAACGTTCCCCCGCCTTATCTCCCTCTGTACAAACTTGGCGCAGTCGTCTATTATATAGCGTATGCCGCTGTTTACGCCCGAAAGCCTCGCGTTTTGCCCCGCGCGTTCCACCATGCCTTTTGCGGCGTCTACATGCGTAACCAAAGCTCCCTCTTTGGCGCAGGCTACCGAGGCCCCGCCCGTATAGGCGAACAGATTTAAGATTTTTATATCTTTGTCGGGCTGTTTTTCTTTACGCTGTTTTATAAGCGAACGCATCGCATCCCAGTTTGCCGCCTGTTCGGGGAAAAGACCCGTATGTTTAAAGCCCATAGGCTTTACTAAAAACTGCAAATCGCCGTAGGATATCTGCCATTCATCGGGAATTTTGCCGCGGTACTGCCAGCCGCCACCGCCCTTCGCCGAACGGCGGTACACAGCGTCTATGCGGCTGTCTGAAAAAATGTCGTAAGAGGCTTCCCATATAACCTGAGGGTCGGGGCGAAGCAGCACCGTATCCTTCCAGCGTTCAAGCTTCATCCCGCCGCCGGTCGCAAGTATTTGGTAATCTTTCCATTTATCGGCAACTTTCATAAACGTTATTATACAATACGGAGTAAAAAAAGTAAAGCAAAAAGGCAGGTTTGAATACAGCAAAATATAGCCTCCCTTTAAGGGAGGCCAAAAAATATACCGCAATATCGCCTTCCCCTCTAAAGCCTTCCCCTCAAAGGAAAGGTGGCTGCATAGCAGACGGATGAGGTGGAATAAACTTGAACACCTCATTCCCCCTTACGGGGACCTTCCCCTCAAGGGGAAGGCAAGGGGGCGCACGAGCTACTCACTGTCATCCTGAAGAGGGCGGTTGAAATGCTTCTTTCCTGTCATCCTGAGCGGAGCGTAGCGTAGTCGAAGGATCCCGCGATAGCGCAGAGGCTTGCGGAAAACCAACCAATCGCAATCCCTCACTCATATTGCGACAAAACGTTATATAGCGTTGTGTAGTACTTGCCGAGGTACAACATCGCCACGGTGTCGGCGGTGTACAGCGCCATACGCTCGTCGGCGTCCTCTATCGCCAGGTAATAGTCGCGTACTATTATGTACCTTTCAAGATAGGTGAGCGAATAGTCCACAACATACCCCTCGCTTTCGTCGCCGCCGTCGCCGCCTAACTCGTCGTCGGTGGTAGGCTCGTTGAGGGCGAGGTTAAAAATAAGCTGTTCGCGTAAAATTTCGACCTCTCTGTCGCACTCGGCTTCAAGCTCGGCGCATTTATCTTCGTAAAGGCTGGAATTTAACATTCTGGCGCTTACGAGAATATCGAAATACGCCTGTTTATCCTGTTCCAAGCTGTGCGTAAGCTCGTTTTTCGTCTTCTGCGCCGTACGCACAAGCTTTTGCTGCACAACGCTCAACGCCTCAACCTCCTCTTCAGAGAGGTCTATAATATCAAAATCAAGACTCATCTATTCCCCCCCTTTAAACGGTAAAACACACGTCAAAACTGTTCACCTCCGCTTCGGAGTTGAGTTTAAAACGGAATTTTTCGCCCGACATTTTAACCTTGACTTTGCCTTTTACGCCCGCGAATATCCTTGAAACACCGCCGCTTTCTACCGTAAGGTCGCACGCCTCGCCGCAGCCGATGTACACGCTCTTTATAAACTTTTTGCTATGTTCGCCTAAGTCGGTATATCCGCTGTTCCACGCAAGGCTGTACGCGGGGTACGCGAGGCGGTAAACGGCGCCTTCCGACGGCAGATACGCCTCGCCCCTGCCGAAAATACAGTCGGGCGATATATTGCAGAAGGAAGTTTCGCCCCTTTCGCAGTCTATGCACGCCAGAACGTTGTCGCCGTCAAGATAGAGTGAAGCGAAATAGAAATTTCCGCAGCCGTGGCCGCAGGTTATCCAGCCTAATCCGTCCAGGGCGGCCTCCGCCTCCCTTGCGATATCTGAGCCGTTAAAGGAGTACAGCCCCGTAGCCGTGGCGAAAAACAGCTTGCCGCCGCATACGGCCGCCGTCCCCGGAATTACGCTTTCCGTCTGCGTATCCGAAGTATTTATCCTGAAATTTTCCGTCTCGCCGTAAATTCTTATCACAGAAAGACCCTTCTCCCTTACGGCTATAAGCTTGCCGCCGAACGGGATAAGCCGCAAAATCTTTCCGCCTTCGGGAGGGAGCCTCAGCCAGCCGGAGCCCCGTATGCCTTCCGTCCAGTCGTCATAGCCGCCTGCGGCCGTCCACCTTACAATATACCCGTCCGAAAGGTCGGCGCCGAACAGTCTGCTGTAGTGTACGCACCCGCCGTAAAGGGCCTTAGGAGCTGCGACCGACGTCAGAACGCCGCCCGTATAGGTATAGTCGGTAACGCCGTCGCTTATTATTGCGACGTCGTCGTATTCGGCGAAAAACGGCGTCCTCGCAAGGTTTTCGGCTATGAGGGAAAAGGCCTTTTCGCCCGATGGCTTGCAGTACAGCCCGCCTCCGCTGACTATAAACATATCGCCCGCGTCCGACTCATACCCCGCCGATGCCGCAGAAAAGGCCGCGGTATATCCCGTATTTACCGGCATAAACCTCAGCTTTAAGCCGTCGTCGCCGTCATATGCGTTGAATATTTTGCCGCAGGATACGCCGCCTATAAGCCTTACAGTCTTTTCGGCCGCAGACTTATAGCTGAAATTCCGTTCTATATAGTTCATATCCATCTCCTCGGCAAAATGTACCGCCTCGCGGGCGAAAGTTTGCGTACGCCGTCTATAGCCGTCTTGTACCTGCTTTCAAAGCTTTCGCTCTCCGCAATGTCGCCCTGTATAAGGCAGTATTCCGCGGCCACGCCGTACGCGAGCATTCTGCAGCTTACCGTACGCCCGTCGTAATCGCTTTCGTCGTCCATTGCCTTGGCGTCGGGCGCGTAGCGGTATTTAATCTGCAAATTTACGGCGTTGGTTTGGATATACTGCGGGGTCAATCTGTATTTTACGGGTTTGCCGCCGCTTAAAACCGAAAGTATTTTTACAGGCGTGTATGCAAGCGAAGTAAAGTAAAACTTCCCGTCTTCGGCGGTAACTTCCTCCTCCTTTTCAAGCGGAAAGAAGGTGCGGGCGAGCTCGTCCTCCACCGAGTTGTAGCAGTGCAGAAGGGCGTAAACAGTACGGGTGTGCTCCTCGGTGAGCGTACCGCCCTCGTACGCTTCGGCTATGTCCGCCCTGTCTAATAGCTGAAGGGCGGCCAGTATTGCGTCTGACACTTTTATCATATTCTCCTCCCGTAAACGGCCTTTGGCGCGGCAAAGTTTCCTCTGCCGCGTTTAACGCCGCAAAATTTAATTAAAAGCCTGTAATCACGCCCTGCGCACAGGGTTTTGTACAGATAAGCTCGGCGTATTTTACAAGCGTGGCCGAATACGCCGCCTTGCCGGGAATCTGCTTTAAGATTTTCCCGTCTTCGTCTTCAAGCCATTCCCAGTCGCAGAGCTGGTATATGCCGAAGTCGTCGGTGTTTATAAGGTATATAACGTCGTTAGGGCAGAACCTGTCGGCCACGACGGGTATGCCGTCGAACAATACCGCCGAATAACCGCCCTGAAGCACCGTCATGTCAAGCTGTCTTCTGTTTTCGGTCAAAAGGGCTGCTATCGTCCTTTTTGTGGCGAACGAGCACAGGATCATATTAGGGCGGCTGTTGTAGTATTCCTCCAGATAGTTGATCTTTTCCATAAGGGCGGCCTCGGTGAGGGTGTCGGAAAGTACAAATTCGGTAGGCGTCATATAGCTTTCGTCCGATTTTGATACGCCGTAAAGGCTGTCGGCCTCAAAAATACTCTTAAGGCCCGTAAGTTCGTTGCCGTACGCCCCCGCAAGGTATATATATGTGCCGATAAGGGCCCCGCGCGAACGGCTGTCTACCGTACTCTTGGAAGCGGTTACGTTTACCGCCGTAACGGTGAGGCCCTGGCCAGCCTCGATGGCGCCTTCGTCGGAATAGAGGTCTATAGCCATGCCAACGTAAAAGCAGTTCACCTTATCCACCGTAAACGTCGCCCCGCTTACCTTGGTAATCTTGGCTATGTAGCCGTTGCCGTCGCCGAAGAGCATACGCGAAAAGTTAACTTTGGCGCAGCTTACAAGGCCCTCCACCTCGGCGTTCAGAAGGTCTACAAACGCCCCGTCGGAACTTCTTGAAGCCCTTAAGGCCTTGTCAGAAATTTCTATTGTGCCGTAGATGTTCTTCAAAGGGGCGGTAAAGCTTACATACCTGTTGCCGTTCGCCGAGGGAAGGTCGTCGTCTTCGCCGCCCGCTGCCACGTTGCCGTAGTTGCCCCTTACCACCGAAAGTTTTACTTCCTTGCCGTAAACGTTTTCGCTGTGCTTGTCTATCGCCGCGTAAAAGGGCGAAATGCTGTCTAACTGAGCTGTAACCGCGTCAAGATAAAAACTCTTTAAAGCGGCGTCTGCGCTTGATACTGTAATCAATTTTTAATTCTCCTTAATTATTTTTTCTTAAAAATTCTGCCGCGAGCCTGCCCGCTTCCTTTATGCTGGCGGGCTTGTTCGGCGGCGTAGATACGGGAACCCCGCCCGTTACGAACGGCGCCCCCTTGTTTTGCATAACCGTCTTAAGATAATCGCCTATTATGCGGTCTTTGACGGCTGCGTTGCTTGCGGCCGCGCCATACAGCTCGGCGTCCGCCGTCTTTGCAGAATCCGCCGTACCGTTTGCCGCCTTGGCGGGCGTCTGCGGATTGTTCTGCAGCTCCAACTCCTTAAGCCGCTGGCTGCGTCGGGTAAATTCAGCCTCTAAGTTGTTGTAAGCGTTCAAAAGGGCCTGTACGTCCTTGAATTTGCCGAGGTCCTCTTTCGCGGGCTTTTCCGCATCCGCCAAATCAGCCTCCCGCATCTCTTCCGTAAGGTTATCCATCCTGTTCCTCCTTTAATTTTTGTCTGTGTATTTTAATGTGCGAGCAAATCCTCGCCTCCTGAACTTCGTCAAGGCTGTCCGACAACAAAAAAGCCGTATGCTCGCGTATGTGTATGGCGTGGTCGTCGTATTCCTTCACGTTCGCCTCCGCCTGCCGCATGGCGATATTTTCGTCGCCCGCCCTCGCCGAGTGCATATCCGACAAATCCCTTTCGCCTGCAAATTTTTCGTAGCCTATAAATTTAAGCACCCTGTTTTTTACCGTACGCGACATTTTGCCGTCGTCGCCGTCTAAAAGGCCCTTTTCTATAAGGTCGTACACCACGGCCCTCCTTTCGGCGGGGGTAAGGTTTAATTCGCTGTCCGATTCCAGCACCACGTCGTCAGAGGATATATCGCTCCCCTTAAAGCAGTAGAGCTTCAACGCCCCGTTTTCGCCCGCCGTCTTTAAAAGCCTCGCGTCGGTGGCAAACTGCCTGTACAGCCTTAAAATGTGCTTGCCTGCAAGCTTTAAGGCGCTTTTTATGCTCTCGTAGCAGACGGTAAGCCGCGACTCGTCTTCCTCTATAAGCAGCTGCAGCCCCGTGGCGCTTGTAACCGACGAAAATTTATCCCCGCTCTGCGTAAGGTCGCCCGTTCCCGATATTCTGGAAAATTCATCCTGCAAAAGTTCCTCTTCGCTTCCGAAAGCTTCGGGCACCGAGCCTAAGCTGAGCATTTCGGGCGGCTTTCCCCCTTGCCTGTAAACTATTACTTTGCCGGGGCGGAGGCCGTCCTCTATAAGTTCGTCGGTATCCACCGAACCGTCCTCCACGGCGATGGAGCCTACCGAAATTCTGTTTAAAAATTCGTGCTTGCGGTTGCGTACGGCGTTGTAAGCCCGCTGCACGGGGATCATCCTCTCTATAACGCTCGAGCCGAAAAATTTCCCCGCCGTACGCACGCTCGTCTGTTTTATAAAGGGGTAAATCCTTCCGCCGCCGTCGCCGTTTTTATAGGGCAGTATTCCGTCGTATAAAAGCTGCCCGCCTGCGACTACCGTAAACCTGCCGTCGGGAAAATCGGCCGAGGGCCGTTCGTAGCGTTCTATCACAAGCTCGTAATTTGCTTCCAGCCCCTCTTTTTTATCTTCCGCGCCCTCTTTATACGGCTTTTTTTGCGTACTATACGCAAATTCCCCTTTATCTCTGCCCGCAAGGCGTACCCCGTAGGCTGCGTAAATGTCGGTTACGGGCACCGCCCTCGCGTGGATTAAAGAGGGCTGAGCCTCTAAACTTTCCTCGTCAAGAGAATACGGGTAAATTTCAAATGGCGAAATAGCCGTTACTTTTACGTCGCCTTCGTAAAGCTTTTCGCCAGCGTCGGTAAGGCCTACTTCGTTGCCGCCGTAGTTGTCCCATATGACTTTATAAAAGGACGTTCCGCAGGTTTCAGACCACATTATGGCGTCCGACACCTTTTCGGTCATATTGACCTTTTCGCACGCGGCCGAAAGCACTGCCGAGGCGAGCCTGGCGGCGTTGAGGTCGGCCTCCTCGCCCGTAGCCGCGTACACGCACAGGGCGGGGCGTACGCGGGAGAGTTTTGCGCATCTTAAATCTATCGTAGGGGCTATGTGGTTGAACACCCTCTTAGGCTGCCAATAGAACGACGGCTGTTCGTCCTCTATCTCGCAGGCGGAGTTTATCCCGCAGTACTGCTTTCCGTTTAAAAAATTCATATTCAGCCGCCACGCCGCCTCGCAGCTTTTACGCTCCCTCTGCCTGCGTAAAAAGTCCTGCGTTACGTCCTCGGCGAGGCTTTTGCGCCTCTCTTCCCTGCTTTCATTCAAGCCTGTTGACTTATTGTCCAATTCCTTCCTCCTTTAACATAGCGATAAGCTTTTCCCGCCTTTGGTTAAGTTCTTCCTCGCTCATAGTCTCAACTTCCGCCTCGCCGTCCATTATCAGTTTGACGGCCTTGATATCGGGCGGAACGTCCCTTTTTGTAACTTTGCGTTTGACGAGTTTAAGCTCGCCGTCTTCCACTGTATATTCCTCCACAACCTCGCAGGTGTCAAAACCTACGGCGCACTTTAAAAGGGCGTCCTTTAAACCTTCTTCATCTTTCAAATTTTTTGGCAGACCTCCTTATTCTTCTCGATTTATCTTCGGCTACGGGGCTTTTTACGGCCTTTTTTAAAGGCGTTTTTGGCCTGTTCATAAGGTAGTACCTCAGCTCGTCCATGCAGTGGTCGTCCCTTTTTACGGGGCTGTCGCCATCGCCCCACAGGTACCCCCTGAACTCGGCTATCATATGCGTACAACAGGAAAACACGTAAAGCTTTGGCCCTTCGCCCGCGAGGTAGCTCTTTACGCGGCATATGCCCGAAAATACGTCCTTGTCTACATTGGTGTTTACGAGTATATCCCGCTCGCGGAACAGCTCGGCTACAGATTTTACCGAGGCTAAAGTCCGCTGGTTGGCCGCGCTGTCGATAAGCGCCGAAAGCCTGCCCTTGACGTCGGTATGCCAGCCTATCCGCCTGGATATATCCTTGATCGAACGGGCGTGAAAGTCTATATCCCTGCCCGCGGCGTAGTGTTCGGCGACTACGTATACGTTGCCGTCAAAATCCACGCAGTACCAGTGAGCCGCGAGCGGGTTGTTGAGGCCGGGGTCTATAGAAATCATATCCTGCCAGTCGGGCGGAATATCAAAGGGCTCTATGACGTTCACGCTTTCGTCAAACTCGGGGTACACAAGCCCGCAGCCGGCGGAAAATTTGCCGTACTTGCGGCTGTCAAGCGACGCCTGCGAAAGCGACGATTCCAAAAGCTTCACCTCGCTCGCGGGAAGAAAAGGATGTCAGACCAGTTTACAAACTCGTACCACACCTCGGGGCTATTTCCCCTGTTCATGACAATTTCGTTGTAGATAAAGGTCAGGCCCTTCAAGGGGGTCATCGTGCCGAAGATATCCCCCTTTTTATCCATCACCCTCATTACGCATTCCTCGTATATATCCCTCGGCGGCTCCTCGTCAAACCACACAAAATCGAGGGAACTGCCCTGGAACTTTTCCCTGCCCTGGTCGCAGCTTTTAAAGCCTATGGTAGATACGCCGCCGAAGACGTTTTTTATCTTTATCTGGTCTATAACCCCGCCCGACGGGCTGTCGCGCCTGCCCGAAAGCATGGTAATTTCCTCTATCCAGCTTTTAGGCAGGTAATATAAAACTTTGGCCTGAGCCACATCCCTTTGAACCTGCTGCGAAAGCGAAACTATCCACCCGAACACGTCTTTGCGGTTTTTGCGGTAGGGGTGTATTCCCCTCGCCAGCCATATGGCCTCCACCGCCCCGCATTCCGTCTTGCCCGAACGGTTGCCGCCGAATACCCAGCGGTTACGCTTTTTGCATTTGTGGAAGGCGAGCTGCTTTTTATGCTTCTTTTTCCCTGTGTTGTACAGCCTGAGCTTGTCCTGCGAACGCCTTTTGTCAAGCTCGCTGTCTATCTTCAAAATTTCGTTAAAAATATCTTCCCTTCGCATAGACCTTTTATTACAAAATAAATTATTTTTTTCTGCTTGCCGTTTATTATAATGGCTGAGTATGAGAGTTTTCTGTGTGATTATCGCGGCCCTCGCCGCAATGTGCTTTTCTATACCAACCGCATATTCCGCCTCCGCAGAGAACAGCGCATACGTATACGCCAGGGCGGAAGTTACAAACGCCTACATCTGCAGCGAGGCGGACTCCACAACCGCCCTTTTCGCCATACCGTATACTTACAGCGTACAGGTGATAAGCGAATACGGAATGTGGTACTACGTAAAGTACGCCGAAGACACGGGGCCGTACCAGTCGGTTTACGGCTATGTTTTGCAGAGCCGCCTCACCCTTTTAGACGAAACTCCCGAAGTTTCCTGGCTCTACTATACGCTTACGGTTACATACTCGCAAGGTACGTCGGGCAACCTGCCGCATTTAAGCGACATTACGGCGACCGCCGCGTTTTACGGCAATTATTACAGCGGCCAAAGCGGCTATTCGTACGTATATTGCCAGGGTTCGTTCGGCTATATTGCGGGGTCAATCGAAGATTACGAGATTATAGAGATACATTCTTCCGACGAAGATTCGGCCTCGGCTTCGGGCGATAAAACCGCCGACGGAAAGATTATCGCGGGCGTGGTTTTAGGCGTTTTATCCGTGGCGGCCCTCGCCCTTATTTTTATGTCGGGCAAAAAGGGCAAGTACAAAAAGCCCGACGACGGGTGAGTGCGATAAGGCTCCCCTATTAGGGGAGCTGGCGGCGTTAGCCGTCTGAGGGGTTTCATTTCTCTTACAAAACCCCGTCCACCACTACGTGGTCCCCCTCCCCTATCAGGGGAGGCTTTAATATGACGTAATTACCGCTGAAAAAAAATATCATACTCGTTTACAACTTCAAGCCCGCCGCCAAGTCTCCCGACGCCCCTTTGCGCCATCCTTGTAAACCTTACCGCAAGCGTATGCGTAAGCTTGTCGCCCGCCGCTTTACCGCCAAAGGCGTAACTTTTGAGGGCCTCCCTCTCCTCATCAGAAAATTTACTCATCACCCCGTCGAGGAAGGCGTACAGCGAACACAGTGTACGCTTTTTATCTATCGCCTCTGTAACCCTTTCCGCCGTATACTCCGCCGTACGGTAAAAATCGATCTCCGCCGCCCTCTTTAAAATCAATCTGTCCAAAGCCTTCTCAACTTTTTCGGCGGAAAAATAAAATTTCAATAACTTTTTTGTCTTCACATCCCCCTTCTCCCGTTAGTGTACACCGTTCGCCGCCGTAAAATACAAACGTTTGTTCGTTTTTACAATTCTATTATAAACTTTAAATATGACAGAATTTTCATATTTAAAAAATAAATCCATAATTTTTTATAATTTTGTTGTGAAAATACTGAACGGGAACGCCTTAGTAGGCTTAAAACGCAAAAATATTTATAC
>JAJPXK010000144.1 GCA_021205485.1 Clostridia bacterium
TTTCTAATTGATCTCTCACTCCCTCGAACAGCATCATTGCGGGAACAACCCTTTGTACTTCATTTTGGCTCATGCTGTATGCACTCCTTTCTATATAGCGCCAGTCAGCTTCTTTTTTCTTCTTCAAAAGGTAACCATCAGCCACGAAGTAATTATCAGCGCGATGGATTACAAGATGACAAAATAGCGGCGGTACATATCACCCTACCAAAATCCTGACACCGTCTCCAAGAATACGATCAGAATGCTGTTCCTATTCTGGGGGGTGTTTATTTTGCTTTGGTGTGCATTTATTAGGGGACAGATCTGCCATTTTCAAACCGCCACAGATTTTGGAAATGGCGGTTTGATTGGCAGATTTTCTGATTTCCGGCTTCGTTTTTAGATGCTGCTAAAATCTATCAAAAGTTAAAGTCTCGTGTTTACAGGTGTTTCACGCTCTTTTCGGTGGCTTGTTTTGACAGGTTCAAAGCCCCGCGACAATTTTCAGTTTTTAGCTTATGCCTGTCAAATATCTTTGCGCCACACCATCTTATCTACAACCCGTGTGTAGCTCTGGATAATCTTGACCACCTTGGTGCTTACATTCTCTTCGATGTAATCCGGTACCGGAATACCATAATCGCCGTTCTTGTTCATCTCAACAGCCGTCTCTACTGCTTGAAGGAGGCTGACTGTGTCGATTCCTGCCAAGATGAAACATGCCTTATCCAATGCTTCCGGACGCTCTGTAGATGTACGGATACACACAGCCGGGAACGGATGACCAACAGATGTAAAGAAGCTGCTCTCCTCCGGCAAAGTGCCGCTGTCAGAAACCACAGCAAAAGCGTTCATCTGCAGGCAGTTGTAATCGTGGAAGCCAAGAGGCTCATGCTGAATCACACGCTTGTCGAGCTGGAACCCGGACGCCTCCAGTCTCTTCTTTGAGCGAGGATGGCAGGAGTACAGAATCGGCATATCATACTTTTCCGCCATCTTGTTAATGGCTGTGAAAAGGGATAGGAAGTTCTTCTCCGTGTCGATGTTCTCTTCTCGGTGAGCCGACAACAGGATATACTTACCTTTCTCCAAGCCAAGACGACTGTGGATGTCACTCCCCTCAATCTCCTCAAGGTTATTATGCAGTACTTCCGCCATCGGAGAGCTGGTCACATACACACGCTCTTTCGGAAGACCACACTCATGCAGGTACTTTCTGGCATGCTCACTATATGCCAGGTTCACATCAGAGATGATGTCAACAATTCTACGATTCGTCTCCTCCGGCAAACACTCATCTTTGCAGCGATTGCCAGCCTCCATGTGGAAGATCGGGATGTGTAATCTCTTTGCAGGAATAGCTGACAAGCACGAATTTGTGTCCCCTAAGATTAACACAGCGTCCGGTTTAATCTGGTTCATCAGCTTGTAAGAACAGTTGATGATATTGCCCACAGTCGCTCCCAGGTCATCTCCAACGGCATCCATGTACACTTCCGGGTCTTTCAGTTTTAGGTCATGGAAGAAAATTCCATTCAAAGTGTAGTCATAGTTCTGACCCGTGTGCGCGAGAATTGTGTCAAAATACTTTCTACACTTATTAATCACAGCAGCCAAACGGATAATCTCCGGCCTTGTGCCGACGATAATCAAGAGTTTCAGCTTGCCATTCTCCTGCCACTTTATGTCATCATAGTTCAGCTTCATAGTTTCTATTTCTCCTTCAGCGTGTGGTCAACACACGTTTTTATTCTTTCTTATCTTCTCCCCGTGTGTCCATCTCACTTCTTCTCCTCTATTACCACAGGCTCATAAAACGTATCCGGCTTTTCCGGATTAAAAATCTCATTGCAGGTCATTACTGTGACCAGATTTTCAGTCTCAGACAGGTTTATAATATTATGCGTCCATCCCGGAATCATGTGGACTGCCTCTATCTTCTCCCCTGACACTTCAAATTCCACAGTCTCGCCAGTCGTTATATTCCTTTCCTGGATCAGCCCGTGACCAGCCACAACAATGAACAGTTCCCACTTTGAATTATGCCAGTGCTGTCCCTTCGTGATCCCTGGCTTGCTGATATTGATGCTGACCTGCCCACAGTCCGCTGTGTGGAGCAATTCTGTGAAGCTGCCCCTGTCATCACAGTTCATGTGGAGAGAATACTTGAATTTCTCCGTCGGGAGGTAGGTCAAATAGAGGCTGTACAGCTTCTTCGCAAAGCTCCCCTCCGGCATCTTCGGCATCATCAGCGTTTCCGGCTGGCTCTTGAACTCTTCCAGCAAATCAACAATCTCACCTAAAGTCACCTTATGTGTGACCGGAACACAGCAGTATCTCCCCTCCGGAGTAAGAACCGTCTCCACGCCGTCAAACTCACACCTGCATTCCTTGTTTTCAAGAAGATCGTACATCCCTTCAACCAAATCGTCAATATAAAGCAGCTCCAGCTCGGTGCTTCTATCATTCACCGTAAACGGTTCATCGTTTGCCACAGCCCCGCAGAAGGTGGACACAGCGGAGTTATACTTCGGACGGCTGTGACCCATCAGGTTCGGGAAACGGTAGACATAGACTTTCGCACCGGTTTCTTCTGCATAGGAGAAGAACAGCTCTTCTCCTGCTTTCTTGGAGCGACCATACTCAGAGTTACCAAAGCGCCCTGATAACGTTGCCTGGATAGAGGAACTTAACATAATAGGGCAGTTATTGTGGTGGGCTTTTAATGTATTTAAAAGGGTGGACGCAAACCCGAAGTTCCCCTTCATGAAATCTTCCACATTATCCGGGCGG
>JAJPXK010000053.1 GCA_021205485.1 Clostridia bacterium
CGCCGTCGGTATGAGTGTGTTCTGTGACAGGCTCGTCGCCAGTATTATCGTTATCAGAAACGGTTTTATCATTGTTCGCTTGCACATATGAACCGCATGCAATTTTGTTTGTTTCTAAAGCATATCCGTAATGGCATATATTTGCATTTTCAGCGTTGATTGTCAGTATGGTTGCCCGAGTATAGAGAATAATGTTAATTTCATAACTTGTTTCAATAACTACAGTACTTTCAGTGCTGTACAGGCAAAAATTTGTTATGCCCGCAGAAAAAGCCGATTCGATGCATTTAAGACCTATTACGCACAGGTCGTCCGAATTGGCTTTGTCGCCATATAATATTGAATTGAAATCGTCGTCGTACAAAACCATCATGGCTGTGGAGGAGTTGTATACAAGGTGGCAGCCGTCGTCCGAAAATTCTAAATCGGAGGCCGAGTATCCCTCGTTTACGATAAAATGCATCGCCTCGATTACGCTTGCCGAACCGCTTCTTTTGTGTTGGTTGACGCTTAAAACGGTGTTGATATTTTTCACCGTCATTTTATCGTTGGATATTCTGGCGTTTGATATAATGTTGGAAAAAACAGGAATGGAAACGCTTATAATTACAGCGATCACGGCGATGACTATGGATACTTCGATTAAAGTGAATCCGTGTTTAAAATTGCTGCGTTGACATTTCATATAGCTCTCTTTTGCAAAAAATTTACATTTTTTGTTCCTTTTTATAATATTTTATAATTAAATCATACATATTGTCAAATAATATCGGTATGATATTTGAAATTTTTTAAAAAAATTTTTTCAGAGCGGCTTTTTGTCGTTCTTTTTATGTGAAATATTTCTTTTATTTTATATTTTATTCTTTTAAATATTTGCGGCATAGTAAGGGGGTAATTCAGATTGTTAAAGGATATCCGCCCGCTAAGAGGGCGACATAAAAGAAGCGGAAGCGTTGCAAAAGAATAATTAGTGTTATAAACCGAAGTTAATAAGGCTGCGCGAACAACCTGTCGGCACATAGAATACTTTTTATTCTCATAGCATTAATAATTAAAAAATTTTTGAAAAACAGCATAAAATCGCTTGAATTTTTAAGCTAAGTTATATATAATAATAAAGCATTTAAATATTGGGGCGTCGCCAAGCGGTAAGGCAACGGACTCTGACTCCGTCATTCGGGTGTTCAAATCACTTCGCCCCAGCCATTTTTGAGAGTTTATAACAGATTTTGTTATAAACTCTCTGTTTTTATAGCTGTAAGACTGAACAAAGTGTTATAAATTAACTAATTTGCAAGCAAGTTTCTGTTATTTGGGACTACTTTTGGGACTGAATTTGGGACTAAAAGCCCTTAAAATAAGTCGTTTATATATCATAATCGACCTTTTTAGCCTCATTCAGCATATACTGTTCGGAAAAATCAGTATAGCCCCTATCCACAGCAGAAGTTTTAACGTCCTTATCGAAGGAATGTCCGTCCCATAACATTACAAGTTCAGGATCGACTTTACACTCTTTTAAACGGGTGATATAGGTATTCCTTAACTCGTGTGTATGGTGGTTAGGGAAAATCCTTTTTATCGTCGTGTTTATCGTATTGAGATTAGTGGCTTTCGCCTGCTCAATGTCAATATACGGTAACACTCTGCGCATTACGGGCGTTATAGGTATCCGCCTTGTAACAACACCGCTGCCCATACGCTCTTTACTTGTTTCGCACTGCATCCAGTTATCGTCCAAAACAGTAATAGAACTTAATTCGCTTCTACGCATCCCCGTGTACAATAATAGTAGTAATGCGCTTGCGGCACTGTAATTATTATTTTTCTTGCAGTACTCAACAAGCTGTCTTTCTTCGTCGTATGTAAAGGCTTTTCCCTTTTTGGTTTCGTACTTCGGCAGAACTACTTTATCCATAGGCGACTGCAACTTATAATCGCTTGCCGCTAAATCGAATATACAGCGCAATATTAAGTGTATTTTCTCCGCTGTACGGAATTTTTCGTTCTCCACATAGCTAAACAGATAATTCTGTAAGAAATCTCTGTCTATCTCACCCAACGTTTTCCCTTCAAAGTAAGGTTCTATATCGTGGTGGAACAGTCTTGCGTATTCACCATAAGTTGCGGGCTTGGTTGTCTTTTCCTTTAATTTAAGCCAGCTAAGCGCAAATTCGTTAAATTTTACCGTTTTCGCCGTCTTTGCTTTTACGTTGCCCGTGCTTGCAAGGTTTTGCAGAGCTTCTATAAATTTCTGTTTTAAAGTGTTAAGGTCTTTCGATGAAACTTCTATGTTTATTCCCTCGCGGTGGTATCTTGCTTCATACACGCCGTTCGGCTTTTGGCGATAGTAAACAAGCCTATCGTCCTGTGCAAATACTTTTCGATATTTCAATGGCATTAATTTAATCTCCTCTTCTGAAAATTTAATACCATTGTTCTGTACCTTGTCAGTTTGTTCTTGTTTTGTATTTTTTGACGTCTTTGCACTTGGGGGCAGTAGTTCCTTTACCTTTTGGAAAGCGGCGGCATCTATAAGCGTATTAAGCATGAACGCCGTTTCGGGATCTTTGCCTTCTGTGTTAGGCGATAAAAAATTCTTTAAATGTGTGTCAAATTCCTCTTGAGTCATTTTCTCCTTATTTTTATTTTTACGGGTAAGATTTGCCCGTGTTTATATTCTACAATATTTATTAGTTGAATGCAAGGGACCAGCTAAAATTTTCTCATAAAAATCCCTTTATAAATACC
>JAJPXK010000022.1 GCA_021205485.1 Clostridia bacterium
GGTGTGGAATCTATGTCGTATTCGTAGATTTCGTCTATGTGGAGATTGGGACGAGTGCGATTCTTGTTTTGTTGTATGTTGCGTAGATTGGCTGTCAGGGCTGTTCCGACCATGCCCTTTGCGCCGGTTATTAGGATGTTCATAATGTAACGGTTCCTCTCTGTATTATAAAGGGTTGCTGCTCCTGTGTGCATCTCCCATATTATTTATTTTACCTTCTTCGGTCTATCATCTTCCATAATGTACGCTGACTTTGCAATTTCACACAGTTCAAAGTCATCAAAGCTGACACGGTTCTTTTCAGAGAAGTAAAAAGTGTAGGTTCCCTTGTTCTGCTGCATCTTATCATAGTACGATGGATTTGCAATAAAATAGTCCTGAATCGGCAAATAGTATGCATCTTCCTCTGTGTCCAAATCCACAAGGAAAATCACATAGGCGTTCTTACAGGCAAGACCGTAATTTAATGTTTTTATATCAGCTTTGAAGGGAATACCCTTTTCTCCAACCTTTAAACCGCTCCGGCCTTTAATCTGCCCCTCCAACTTATCTCCATGGAACTCATCATTCTCGATGTACTCGAACAGCACATCTGTCCCATGATCCGTTCCTGTTATCTCGTGGTATTCCCAATGGCTCACATCAAACATTGCTGGGAGCAATGCCCTCGCCCTTGTTCCCTTCTTCCTTTGTTCGTTGTCTTTCGGATAACTTATCATAATTATCTATAGGGGCAGAACCTGTGTGTATGCTGTGATAACCACAGCCGCTTCTTTATTATACTGTTACTTCTTCCAAGATTCCAGAGCCTCTTTCACATAATCAGTCGTCAGAATCTTCTCCACAGTTCCGTCTACATCTAATCTCTTCGTGTTATGAGAGGTATATGCATCGTTCGCCATTGTGTGTACCTGACCCTGGACGAAGAACTTATCATAGTTCAGGTCACGTCCGTCCGGCAGAACCCGATAATAATCACCCATATCAACGCTACGGACACACTCCTCATTTGTCATCAGAGTCTCGTACAGTTTCTCGCCATGACGTGTGCCGATAAAGCGAGTACCGGTGTCTCCGAAGAGTTTTTGCACAGCCTTCGCCAAATCACCGATGGTACTTGCGTCAGATTTCTGAACAAACAGGTCACCAGGTTCTCCATGTTCAAAGGCGAACATAACAAGAGCCACGGCCTCGTCCAAATTCATAAGGAAACGGGTCATGTTCGGGTCTGTGATTGTAATCGGATTGCCTGCTTTAATCTGGTCGATAAAGAGAGGAATAACGGAACCTCTGCTGCACATAACATTACCATAACGTGTGCAGCAGATAGTTGTCTTCCCAGCAGCGACTCTTGCGTTCGCTCCGATAACCTTCTCCATCATGGCCTTGCTGATACCCATAGCATTGATGGGATATGCCGCTTTATCTGTGGACAGACACACGATTCTCTGTACACCAGCCGCGACAGCCGCGTGAAGAACATTATCTGTTCCTTCGACATTCGTTCTCACAGCTTCCATCGGGAAGAACTCACAGGACGGAACCTGCTTCAACGCCGCGGCGTGGAAGATGTAGTCCACACCCTGAACAGCATCCTCCACAGAACGTATGTTGCGAACGTCACCGATATAAAACTTCACTTTAGCAGCAAGGTCCTGGTGCTTTGCCTGCAGGTCATGGCGCATATCGTCCTGCTTTTTCTCATCACGAGAAAAGATTCGGATTTCTTTAAGGTCTGAGTCCAAGAAGTGCTTCAAGACCGTGGAGCCGAAGCTGCCGGTACCTCCTGTGATCATAAGTGTCTTGTCTTTGAAAAATTTTGATGTAGACATGATTGTCCTACCATATGTTTATACTTTAAAAGCCAATTCTCGGTTCTGTTATGAAATGCCACTTCACGAACTGCGCCGACTCATATTCTCCTTAAATTCTGTATGTCTGTCCTTTATGAGAACTGACACATCGTTTTTGAATTTATTGTACATAGCTTCCTCATAGTCTATCGCTTCCTGGCTATCACGTTTCAGAACTGGTGCTCCTTCATAGTAGCCATACTTTCCACAGCCATACGCATAACTGTGGCAGACTTCCTGAAATTGCTGGACATAATTTCGATGACGCAGCCATGCTTCCATATAACCCTTTATGCTTCGATAGCCAAGGATAACCGTCACAGAAGCCGTCGCTGCTGTAGCAAGAACACCAAACCAATCTCCGGCTATACTATCTTTGGTATAAGCACATATCAGATTAAACACCGTAGCAGATGCTGTGAGTACCAGAACAGCAAGTTCAGAGTGGAAATATAAATTCCGGTTCTTAATTGCCTTGTTGTCCTCATGAGTGAATTTGGTAATCATGAAATCAATGAAGCTTTCCGTCTTGTTAAGCATTGTGCTCTCCGCTTCATCGGTCGTATCACTCTTCGGATCATCACACTTTCCGGCTCGATATTTTAACTGCTCTTCAAGTTCTGAACTTATAGTTGGATAGGATGTCAAGCGATTATTCAATTGATGTTCGTCAAATTTCTTGTTTTCCATGTTCAACTTAAGAGCCTCTAAATATATAAAATTTTATAGTTTCATAATCTGGTCTGCAGTATATATAGGGGTGCATGAAAAAAACAATTTTGATGCTCGTTCTCCACTCGATTTCCTGTTTAACAAAAATTCAACCAGGTTTTCTTTATCATATCTTCCGTCTGATGAAAAGAAAAATACATTTTTATATTTTTTTAAATAAGGCAAACAA
>JAJPXK010000042.1:0-12835 GCA_021205485.1 Clostridia bacterium
TCCGATTATATATTATATCATCTAATGAAAAAAATTTCAATAGATTTTACAAACAATTCACAGTAATTTAGTTAAATGTTTTTTTATTTGTCCGCCGCCGAGATAACTTTAACCCCTCAAACCATAACCACATCAGTTTCGGATAAGAAAGTATAAAGCTCCGCGAGAAGGCCTTTGCAATAATTTACCCCTTCGTCAAGCTTATAACGGCTCCCGCCCCGCTTAATCGCGCAAACTGTATCGCCGGGGTAATTGTAAAGCATCTCTAAAAGCTCGTCAAAGTCGTCGTCGCTGAGGAACGACGCATTGAGCCAAAGAGTTTTCTTTTTATTCTCTTCCTGAGGCTTTTGTTCTTCCTTGGTTTTCAACTCCGAAACGCCGTCTAAAATTATAGTAGGTTCTTTGCTTCCGTCCAGGTCAAGCCTGCCCGAAATTCTTACTATTTTATCCGCGACGAGCACGTTTTTAAGTTTTTCGTACATTTTAGGGAAGGCGAGGCACTCTACGCTGCCGTAGACGTCTTCTAACGTGACGAACGCCATATACGCTCCCGTACGTTTGGTTACCGTCTTTTTCACGCCAGTTATTATGCCGCCCATAGTTACAGTCATGCCGTCGGTTACGGCGTTATATGTTTTTTCGCCGTCTTCGTCTTCCGTTACGTCGTCTAAAAGCCCGCAGTTGAAGCTGCAGTCTTCAAACTGGTCGGCGTACTTTTCAAAGGGATGCCCGCTTACATATACACCTAAAACTTCCTTTTCCTTGGCAAGCTTTTCGTTGAGTTCGTACTCAGGAATATCGGGGTAATTCACGGTAAGCCTTTCTTCCTCTATAATGCTTCCGAAAAGGCTCATCTGCATGCTGTTTTTCTGCTTGTTTATGGCAGACGCCCTCGCGTAAATATTTTCGTAAACGGCTATAAGCTGCGAACGCCTTACGTTCATAGAGTCGAAAGCCCCCGCATAGATAAGCCCCTCTATCATCCTCTTGTTTAAAAATTGCGCGCAGCGCGAGATAAAGTCGGGGAAATCCTTAAAAAGGCCCTTTTCGTTGCGTTCGTTGATAACCTGGTCTATGGCGGCCACACCCGTGCCCTTCATAGCCGAAAGGCCGAAACGTACGCCGTCATTTTCAACCGAAAACACCGTCTTGCTTCGGTTGATGTCGGGCGGAAATACCTTAAGCCCCTTTTCCTTTAAATAAAGAACGTATTTTGTAATCTCGTCTATCTTATTTAATCTGTCGTTTAAAAGGCCGCAGATAAACTCTTTTATATAATATTTTTTGAGCCACGCCGTCTGGTATGCCAGCGTAGCGTACGCCGCGGCGTGCGATTTGTTGAACGCGTAAGAGGCGAACCCCTCCATATCGGCGAATATTTTTGCGGCGACTTCGGCAGAAATGCCGTTTGCGACGCATCCGTTTATGTGTGAACCGTTAACGTCGCTTACGCCGCCGTAAATAAATTTTTCACGCTGAGCGAGCAGTGTTTTTTTATCTTTTTTGCCCATGGCGCGGCGAACAAGGTCGGCCTCGCCGAGAGAGAAACCCGCAAGAAACTGGAAAATCTGCATAACCTGTTCCTGGTAAACAGGTATGCCGTAAGTTACCTTTAAAATCTGTTCTTCCTCGGGGCAGTCGTAAGTTATAGGTTCAAGCCCGTGTTTTCTGTTGCAGAAACTGTCTATAAACCTCATAGGCCCGGGACGGTATAAAGCTACGCCCGCTATCAGGTCTTCAAGAGTATCGGGCTTTAACTGACGCATGAATTTTTTCATGCCGCCAGCTTCAAGCTGGAACACGCCGTCGGTGTCGCCTTCGGATATAAGCTCGTATGCGCCTCTGTCGGTATAACCTATTTTATTGAAATCGATGTCTATGCCGTAGTCTTCTTTAATGTAATCGAGGCATTTTTTGATATCTGTCAAAGTTACAAGGGCGAGGAAGTCCATTTTGAGCATTCCTAACGCCTCAATTTCTTTGGCTACAAACTGCGTGGTAATGTCGTCGCCGTTTCGCGACAGAGGAACGTTATCCGATATCTTTTTACGGCAAATTACAACGCCCGCGGCGTGCATGCCCGTCTGCCTCGGCATACCCTCTATCTTAAGAGCGGTATCTACTACGGAGCGGAGAGTATCGTCTTCCTGGTAAATGCGGCAAAACTCGTTATTTTTTGCATTCTGCAGGTCAGAGAGCTTGCCCTGAAGCACCGCCTTTTTATCTTCGTCCTGCTCGGCCTCCATCTTCTTTCTGGTCTTTTCTATGTTGAGGCCTAAAAGATCTGATATGGACGTTTTGCCGTCCATTATTTTTGTCAGCCTGTCCGTTTCGGAATAAGGCACGCGCATAACCCTCCCTACGTCTTTTATGGAGTTTTTTGCAGCCATCGTGCCGAAAGTAACTATCTGGCAGACGTTTTCGGGGTGATATTTCTGCCTTACGTATTCAATGGTTTCCTCCCTTCTTTCGGTACAGAAGTCGATATCGAAGTCGGGCATCGAAACCCTGTCGGGGTTTAAGAAACGCTCGAAAAGAAGGTCGTACTGCAGAGGCTCAACGTCGGTAATGCCTATCGAATAGGCTACGATAGAGCTTACGCCCGAGCCTCGCCCGGGGCCTACGGGAATGCCCTGCTCCCTTGACCAATTTATAAAGTCCCATACGATAAGGTAATATTCGGCGTAGCCCATGCCGCAGATTACTTTAAGTTCGTAATCCGCCCTGTCGCGTTCCCTTTTTGTGACCGTTCCGTAACGTCTTACAAGCCCTTCGTCGGTAAGCCTTCTCAAATACTGTTCGGGCGTGCTGCCGTCGGGCGGGTCATATCCGGGGATAAGCGATGTATCCCTTACGGGGTACCCCTTTTTGTCAAGGTTAAAAGCAGGTTCGGTGACTTTATCGGCTATCACCCTTGTATTGGAAATGGCTTTAGGCAGCGTAGGAAAGAGGTCGGCCATTTCGTCGCCCGTCTTGAAGTAAAACTCCTGAGTTTCAAACTTCATCCTTTTAGGGTCGTCAAGGGTCTTTTTCATCTGTATGCACATTAAAACGTCCTGCATTTCGGAATCTTCTTTTTTAAGATAATGCACGTCGTTTGTGGCAACAAGCTCTACCCCTATCTCCTGAGCGAGGTTTACAAGAAGGGGCAAAACACGCTTCTCTTCCTCTAAACCATGGTTCTGTATTTCTATGTAAAAATCTTCACCGAATGTATCTTTTAGATCGAGCGCCATATTTTTAGCGCCTTCGTAATCGCCTGCAAGCAGTCTTCTTGGTATACCTCCCGCAACGCAAGCGGAAAGACAGATAACCCCTTCGGAATGTTCCTTTAAAACCTTATAATCTATCTTCGGCTTGTAGTAAAAACCATCTACGAACGCCATAGAGTCAAGCTGGATAAGATTTTTATACCCCGCTTTGTTTTTAGCAAGTAAAATAAGGTGCTCTGCGGTGTTGCTCGATTTATCGTGCATATCCTTGGTCATGTAAAATTCACAGCCGATTATGTACTTTAACCCCGCGATAGCGGCTTTTTCAGCAAAATGAAGGGTGCCGTACATATTGCCGTGGTCAGTCATACATACGGTATCTATGCCGTTTTCTTTACAGTAATCTATAAGGTTGTCTATCTTGCACGCGCCGTCAAGAAGCGAATATTCGGTGTGAAGATGTAAATGTATAAAATCTGTCATAATATTAATCCTGCGAAAGCGAGTTCGCAATTTCTATAATCTTTCTCATTCGGTGGTTTATGCAGCTTTTAGAGATATTAAGCCTGTCGGCAAGCTCCTGCATAGACGCGTTTTTGTCGGCGAGCCTGCTTTCAGCGACAGAAAACAACGGCTCGTCCAGGCTCTGCAAGCCTACCGTAGAACTTATTGTCTCTATCGCGTAAACCTGCTTCGCCGAAGCCGTAACGGCTTTGTCTATGTTTGAAACCGAACAGTTATTCACCCTGTTGGCGTTGTTGGCTTCATCCCTGTGTTCGGCTATTTTGTCAAGCTTTTCAAGGCAGACCTCTGCGTCCATTACGCTTAAAATGTCAGAAATAGCCTCTCTGCTCTTAAAGTATACCACGGCGCAGTCCTTTCTGTTCACAAGCTTTGGCAAAAAATCGAAACTGCAAAGAACGGAGGAAAATTCCTGAGCCGTAACTTTATTGCGGAAAACTACTTCAAGGTGGTATCCCGTATGGCTGCGCGAGTCGATATCGGGTATGGTACAGCTTCCTCCGCCTAAAAAAGCCCCTTTAACGTACGCCGCCCTGCTCTCCTCTGTGTCTGTAAGCGAGGATTTTATGGTAAAATCGAGAAAAAGTTTGCCGTCGTCGTCGTTTAAAATGCCGAGTTCTTTTAAAAGTTCCTCCGTGTCGCCGTTGACGCAAGTAAACGTAAGCTTATCCTTTCCGCTAACCGCGTCTGAACTTGAGCTGAAACCGTCTACCGCGACGCCGAGACAGTTTTCTATAAGTTCGGCGAAAAAATGAGCCGTAAGCTGGCTTTCGGTAGACAGTTCAAATCCGTAAACGCCGTTTTCAATTATAAGCGAGCCGCTTGTTCTTATAAACGCCGAAAGGGCGGACAGACTGTTTTGTCTGCCGCCGACAAAATTATTTACGATTTCTGCCTTGATTTCTTCGGTAAAGTTAGTAAAATTCATAAAAATACCACTATTTTTACAGATTTTTGCGTTTATATTCGGCAAAACGGAAATTCGGCGTCCTGCCGTCTATATTGTCTATCCTGTCGAGCGGAACGGAAGCGGCCGATAAAAGTTCTTCGGCTATCTTTGTATCGCCTACCCTGTCGGCGGTGTGCGCGTCGGAATCAATAACAAACCTTACGCCCGTTTCGGCGATTTCGTTTAATTCTTCGGGGGAAATATGATATTTTTTTGTGTTGATTTCTATATAAGTCCCGTAATCGGCGCAGCACGTAGCCACCTCTTTAAGGTTGCAGAAACATCTGTAATTTATATGCGTAAGAATGTCTACGGGGTTGTTTTTTATAGTGTTTATATAGGCCTTTGTAGTAAGGTCAACCACCTTTTGCGAGGGAAGTTTGCCTAACTTTGTAGCCATATAGTTTTTTGCGACAAGATAATAAAAATCTTTAATCCCCTTATACCATAAAACCTCGTGAAGTCCGCACAAATAAAGATCAAAATACTGCAAATCCTGCTTCTTCATATCGGTGTCGCCGTTTATAGAAGTTAAATTGCTCTCCATGCCCATCAAGACTTTGAGGCCGGTGGCCTGCTGCGCGGCGGTGCAGTCTGCCCTGAGCGAAGGCAAATCTTTACGCCTCAGCCCGAAAATCACGTGGTTAAACCCGTGGTCGGTTATTCCTATCTCTTTTAACCCCTTGTTTTTTGCCGCAAGAGTATTTTCCATAACGGTATTTTTGCCGTGAGAATACGGCGTATGAGTATGATAATCTCCTGTAAGTATCATTTAAAATCTCCGATGTAACAGACTTCTTCCTCAAGTTCTATATTGAATTTATCGTAAACAGTCTTTTTAACTAAAACTATAAGGTTGTAAACGTCTTCAGAACGGGCGCCTTCGTTTATAATAAAGTTGCAGTGCCTTTCGCTCACCTTTGCAAAGCCCGATTTTACGCCCTTTAATCCCGCCTTTTCAATCAGAGCTCCAGCGTACATTCCTTCAGGGTTTTTAAAGACGCATCCGCAGCTTTTGCCCTCAGGGAGAGATTTTCTCCTCTTAAGAAAATAGCCGCAGCTTTCGCTGACCTTTGCCGCGGAAGAGGGTTCTGTTTTAAGAGTACAGCCTAGAATAAGACAGTTTATATCACGCATAGTACTATATTTATAGGCAAAATTGCATTCTTTTTTGCTTAAAACACGCTTTTTGCCGTCATATACGGTTACGCTTACAATATTTTCGCTTATGTATTTATCTGCCGCCCCGGCGTTCATATAGCACGCGCCGCCAAGGGTTGCGGGTATTCCGCTTAAATATTCAAGGCCGCCGAGGCCTCTTTTTATACACTCCTTTAAAAGACGGGAAACCTTAACCCCGCCGCCACAGAAAATTTCTCCGCCCGGCAAAAATAAAAGAGTGTTCAACCCCTTTGTTACGATTACGCTTCCGTCGTAAACTCCGTCCTGCGCGAGCACGTCAGAGCCGTTGCCTAAAATAAAAAACTTCTGCCCGGCTGAATTTAATTTATCAAATATGTAAATTGCCTGTTCTTCGTCTTCGGGAAAGTAAGCGGCTTTGGCCACCCCTCCGCAGCCGTAAGTCGTGTTGGCGGCGAAGCTGAAATTCAAGGCGGATTTTACGTCCATCTAACGCTCCTTTATATAATAACATTTTTTTCTTGATTTTACAATTATTTAAGCAGACTTTTTAACTTCTCTGTGTCGCAATCTTTTATCGCCTGCGTTACGCCGTTTTTAAAGCCTTCGCTTACCAGGGCTGGCATTTTGTAATCGAACGAAAGCCCCTCCATACAGCTTAAAGCGTTGTCGTAAAGCTTATATCCGTCGCAAAAAAGGCAAATGTCAGATACGCTTTCGCCGTTTTTCAGTAAAAACTCAGTAAATTTACCGCACAACCACCCTTTTTCGCCAGACGACAGAACGGAAATGTACTGATATAAATCGTTAAACTCAGTTATCGGCTTTACGTAAAAATTTACCCCTCTTACCATGAGCCTGACTATATCCCTCTGCGCGCCTAACAAAAATTTATAATTGCCGTTTATTAAGTTCACGTATGCCGAAGTCGGCTGTAAAATATCCGCTCCATACAGTCCGCAAAACAACGCCGCGGCGCCTGTTAGATTATTTTTGCCCGCATTAATCACGGTATTTTGAGAATTTGCTGCGGAAAAGTCGTCAGTTTCTAAGCTTAAAAGGCAGTAGCCGCCCCTGCACCATGCCTCGGCGGGATAATCCTGGTTTACGTAACTTTCCAGCCCGCAAGCTCCCGCCCCATAAGAGATCATATCGGGCGAAACGCCCCTCTTTAAATTTTCCGCCGCGGCGTCAAGGCTTAAAGAGGTAACTTCTATATAAACATTTTCCTCTTTGGCAAACTTCTCGCCGATCGAACGCAGATATTCGGCGCGGGAACCTTTTCCCCCTTCAAAAGAGTCTATCTGCCATATTGAAATCGTCTTCAATTCGCTCTGTTCGCTATCTGCGGAACTTGCAAAGGCAGCAAAAAAGCCGCCGAATAACACTAAAACGCATAAAATTCCGCACAAAAGGCTCAATAAATGCGGCGTAAATTTTTTCATACTCTATTTTACACATTAAAAGCCGCAAAAATACATAGGGAAGCGTTCTTAACCGCGAACGCTTCCCCGCCGCTTAAATTTAAATGCGTTATAAAGGCAACGCTTTAAAAATAAGCTATATATTAAAGCGTCGCCGCTTGTAATTATATTTTCAGCAATACGGCGGAATTTATGCATAAAAAAATACACCCCGAAAGTTATTCTTTCAAGGTGTATAAATATGTTATATTAAGTTATTCCTCTTCTTCGTCGTCGGGAATTTCTACGTTGTGGTATACATTCTGAACGTCGTCCAGTTCCTGAAGCCTGTCTATCATCTTTACGAATGTAGAAAGCTTATCGCTGTCAAGAGTGATATAGTTCTGAGGAATCATCTTTACATCGGCTTCAAGGAAGTTTACTCCCTTTTCTTCCAGATATTTACGCACATCCGAGAATGTGTCGGGGGAACAGAAAATTTCGTAAACGTCGTCCTGTACAACGTAGTCGTCGGCGCCTGCCTCTAAGCAATATTCCATCATAGTATCTTCGTCGAGGGCTGGCGTCCTTTCGGCGACTATATAGCCCTTCTGGTCAAACATGTAAGATACGCAACCGTTGTTGCCGAGCTGACCGCCGCAACGCGACATTGTGGAACGCACGTCGCCCGCCGTCCTGTTTACGTTGTCGGTAAGCGTCGTAACGATGACGGCCGAACCGCCTACGCCGTAACCTTCGTATGTTAATTCCTTATAATCTTTGCCGGCAAGTTCGCCCGAAGCTTTGGCGATAGAACGTTTGATATTGTCGTTAGGCATATTTGCCGCTTTAGCCTTGGCTATAACGTCGGCAAGTTTGCTGTTTGTTTCGGGATTAGGGTTGCTTTTGGCCGCAACTGCGAGCTCCCTTCCTATTTTAGTGAATATCGCCCCGCGGGCTGCGTCTGTCTTGCCCTTTTTAGCCGCTATATTGTGCCATTTGGAATGTCCTGACATTTTAATACCTCTCCTTAAAAATTAAAAGCCTAAAAGATACATCAATATTCCCGCAGATACCGCCGCGTTTAAACTTTCGCAAGTATTCCGCATCGGTATAGACACGGTGTAACTGCATAAAGATTTTACCTTTTCGCTTATCCCTGAACCCTCGCTGCCTATACACAGACAAAATTTATCGGGTTTTTCAAAAGCAAAGGCGTTTTGCCCGTCCATATCGGCGCAGATTATCGGAACCGACGATAACGCTTTGAGAACGTCTTCGGCTTCCCCCGCCATAATATCGGCGAAAAATATGCCGCTCATGCTTGAGCGTACCGCCTTAGGCGAAAACGGATCGGCGCAATTTATAAGATAAATTTCTCCGTAGCCCGCGGCGTTAGCCGTCCTTATAATCGTACCTACGTTGCCGGGATCCTGCAAGCCGTCTAAAAGAATGCAATTTCCCTTTGGCGGACGGGGCGTTAAATCGGGAATTTTTACCGAAGCGCACACGCCCTGAGGGGTCTTTTCGTCAGAAATATAGCAGAAAACCTCTCTTGAAACTATTAACGCGTCGGGAAACTTTTCTGCATATTCTTCGGTGCAGATTACCTGCATCGCCTGTTTTTTTGCAGACAGACACTCGGTAACCATCTTCACGCCCTCTACAAGATATTCGCCGCAAGATCTGCGGAACTTTTTTTCTTTTAAAGACGCCGCAGCCTTTACTTTTAAGTTTGATTTTGACGTTATTACCATACAAAGAAAATTAAGCCTGTATTTCAAGGCTTAATAATTTTTACTTAAACGGCAGCTTTAGCCTTTTCTGCAAGGGCTGAGAATGCAGCCGCATCGTTTACCGCTAAGTCTGCAAGCACTTTCCTGTTGAGGTTGATACCTGCAACTTTAAGACCGTGCATAAATTTTGAATAGGAAAGGCCGTTGAGCCTTGCCGCGGCGTTGATCCTTGCGATCCAGAGCCTGCGCATGTCGCGTTTTCTCAACCTTCTGCCTACATAGGCGTAGTTGAGCGACTTCATTACAGCTTCGCGGGCGATCCTGTAAGACTTTGATTTATTGCCGTAATATCCCTTGGACAAACGGAGTATCTTTCTACGCTTTTTAAGAGCGTTTACACTTCTTTTAACTCGCATGACTTTACCTCCTTAATCCTTATAGGGAATCATCGACTTAACCGTAGATTCCTGCGTAGTAGAAACAAACGTATTCTGGCGTAAGTTTCTCTTTCTCTTTCTGTTCTTGGTTTCCGCTTTGTGGTTCTTGCCGCTGTGAGGTCTTTTTACCTTACCGGTGGACGTAAGCCAGAAACGCTTTTTTGTGCCGCTGTGTGATTTCTGCTTAGGCATATATTTAACCCTCCGATGATTTTTTTATTTTATCTGCAGTTTTTACTGCGTCCGATTGCCTTATCAGGACTTTGCGGGGGAAAGAATCATTATGATGTTCCTGCCCTCGGTTGCGGGTTTTTTATCCATCACCGCCTTATTATCAAGCCCTTCAAAGAAATTTTCCATAACTTTTACGCCCTGGTAAGAACGGGAATTTTCCCTGCCCTTCATACGGATAGACACTTTGACCTTATTGCCAGCCTCTAAAAATTTAAGACACTGCTTGGTTTTAACGGCGATGTCGCCTACGTCTATCGTCATGGAAAGCCTTATTTCTTTAAGTTCTACAACGGTCTGGTTTTTACGGTTTTCCTTATCCTTTTTTGCCTGTTCATACTTGAATTTTGAATAATCCATTATTTTGCATACAGGAGGATTTGCCGTAGGAGATATTTTAACGAGGTCGAGTTCCTGATCGTAAGCGGCGCGCAAGGCCTGCTGCGTAGGCATAACGCCGAGCATAGAGCCGTCGGATGCGATAACCCTTACTTCCCTGTCGCGGATATCTTCGTTGATAGAATAAGAATCTTTGATAATAATTTACCTCTCTTAATAATTCCGATAAAGAAATCGGGCTGCAAACGCAACCCGATAACAATGCCTTTTCAAACGCAAACGGCGTAACGCCGTATTGCAATAAGTTAACATTATTTTGCCGAAACGGTATTCCGTACGGCGAAAGGGTTTGCCTTTGCTTTACCATACGATAATACACTAATAACAAAATCTTGTCAACTGATTTAACTTAATTTTTAAAAAATTACCTTATTTTTATCTTCGTAAGCCACATTTTCGGCAAATTCGTCAAGCTTTAAGGTAAGTTTTTCTTCCTTGCCGCGCACGTTTACGTTGACAGTGCCGTCCCTCTCCTCGGCGTCGCCTACTACAAGAACGTAGGGAATTTTATCCATCTTGGCTTCCCTTATTTTATAGCCTATCTTTTCGTTGCGGCTGTCTACCTCGCAGCGTACGCCGTATAAAGAGAGCTTTTCTTTAACCTTTTCGGCGTAATCTTTGGTTCTGTCGGTTATAGGCAGAATTTTAACCTGCGTAGGGCAAATCCACAGGGGGAAAGCGCCCGCGTATTTTTCTATAAGGAACGCGAGCGTCCTTTCGTAGCAGCCTATCGAACTGCGGTGGATAACGTAAGGATGCTGACGCACGCCGTTTTCGTCCACGTAAACCATATTGAAGCTTTCGCCCGCGGCAAAGTCTATCTGGATTGTTATAAGGGTGTCTTCCTTGCCGAAAACGTTTTTAATCTGCACGTCAAGCTTAGGGCCGTAGAACGCCGCTTCGTCGTCGGCCTCTACGTAGTCAAGGCCTAAGTCGTCAAGAATGACTTTCATCATAGCTTCGGTCTTGTTCCACGCTTCGTCGTTGTCTATATACTTATCCGACTTGGACTTGCCCCTCTTTGAAAAACGGAAAGAGACGTCGTCTCTCATGCCGAGGCAGTCGAGGATATAGTAAGAAAGATCGAGGCAGCGTTTGAACTCCTCTTCCACCTGCTCTTTGGTACAGATAATGTGGCCGTCGGAAAGAGTGAACTGCCTTACCCTTATAAGGCCGTGCATCTCGCCCGAAGCCTCTTTGCGGTATTCGGTAGCCGTCTCGGAATAGCGGCAGGGCAGATCTCTGTAAGATTTAAGGCCGTTTTTGTAAATCTGGTACTGGAACGGGCACGTCATAGGGCGGAGAGCCATAACTTCTTCACCGGCAGGCGATTCGCCGTTTTCGTCAATTTCGCCGAGAACGAACATCTTGTCGCGGTAATGGTCCCAGTGGCCTGAAATTTTGTACAGGTCGGACTTTGCCATATGAGGAGTTTTTGTAGGCATAAAGCCCCTTCTCTCCTCCTCGTCCTCTACAAAACGTGAAAGTATCTGCATTATTTTAGCGCCCTTAGGCATAAGTATAGGCAAACCCTGGCCGATGACTTCGCTTGTCATAAATATGCCTAAATCCCTGCCGAGTTTGTTGTGGTCGCGTTTTTTAGCCTCTTCCACCGCGGCGAGGTATTCTTCGAGCTGGCTCTTCTTTTCAAACGCCGTGCCGTAAATGCGGGTAAGCATTTTGTTGTTTTCGTTGCCCCTCCAGTAGGCGCCCGTAAGCGAGGTAAGGCGGAAAGCCTTTATTCTGCCCGTGGAAGGAAGATGAGGCCCCCTGCAAAGGTCGGTAAAACTGCCCTGCTTATAAAAAGAAATTACGGCGTCGTCGGGCAAATCGTTGATTAATTCTACCTTGTACTTTTCTTTATAAGAGGTCATAAGCTCGATAGCTTCCTTTTTAGGAAGAACAAAGCGTTCCAGGGGGGCGTTGGCCTTTATGATTTTAGCCATTTCGGCCTCTATCTTTTCAAAATCTTCCTGAGTTATTGGCGTATTGAAGTCTATGTCGTAGTAAAAGCCGTTGTCTATTACGGGGCCTATGGCGAGGTTGCACGTAGGGTAAATTGTTTTAACCGCCTGAGCGAGCACGTGAGCGCATGTGTGGCGGTAAACTTCTAACCCCTCTTTATCTTTTAAAGTGACAAATTCAACTTTATCGCCTGAAGTCAAGGGCGAAGAAAGGTCACACAGCCTGCCGTTTATTTTTGCGGCGACCGCGTTCCTCGCAAGGCTTTCGCTTACAACCTTCGCCGCCTGTGCGCAGGTAACGCCGTCTTCTAAAGAAAGTTCTTCACCGTTCTTTAAATAAATTTTCATAATATATCTCCTGAGAAAATAAAAACGCCTTAAACTGCTTGTAAAAGAAGTTTAAGGACGCAAAAATTCATATTTGCGCGGTTCCACCTTAATTGCCGTAAAAGCCGCTTTTTTATTGTCGCCGAAATTTAGTAAAAGCGGTTTCTCTTTTGCCCGGTAATGCGGAACTTTCAGCCAAAGGCCCCGCTCTCTGAAAATACTTAAGGCAAAGATACTTGTCTTTGTTTTCGGTACATATAATATTAATGATTTATTTTTGTTTTGTCAACTGGTTTGAGTAAAATTTTCTGCGGGATAATTGACAAATGTTACACAGTTTATAATTTTTACGGCAAATCGCTTTGTTTTATTTGCTAAAACAGAGGATTTTTAGTATAATTAAGGCAATTAATTTATTTTGACGGGTTTTTAAAATTATGGCTTATACAAATTTTAACGACGTAGAAAAAAAATGGTCTGAGTACTGGGAGAAAAACAACACTTTCCACACCGAT
>JAJPXK010000042.1:12845-18056 GCA_021205485.1 Clostridia bacterium
GTATTGGATATGTTCCCCTACCCCTCGGGCGCTGGGCTGCACGTAGGTCACCCCGAAGGCTACACCGCCACCGACATTATCGCGAGAATGAAAAGAATGCAGGGCTACAACGTGCTGCATCCGATAGGGTTTGACTCTTTCGGGCTTCCCGCCGAGCAATACGCAATCAAGACAGGCAACCACCCCGGGGAATTTACTCAAAAAAATATAGAGACATTTACCTCTCAGCTTAAGATGCTCGGGCTGTCGTACGACTACACACAGACGGTGTCTACATGCGACCCCTCTTACTATAAATGGACGCAGTGGATATTCAAACAGCTTTACGAGGCGGGGCTGGCTAGATACGCCGACGTGCCCGTAAACTGGTGCGAAGAGCTTGGCACCGTGCTCGCCAACGACGAAATTATCGACGGAAAGAGCGAACGCGGCGGCTATCCCGTAGTACGCAAAAATATGAAGCAATGGGTCATCGACATAAACAAGTACGCCGAGGTTCTTTTAGACGGACTTGACGAACTTGACTGGCCCGAGGCATCCAAAACGGCGCAACGCAACTGGATAGGCAAATCTGTAGGCGCCAACGTAGATTTTAAGATAGACGGAACGGATAAGTCCTTTACCGTGTTTACCACCCGTTGCGACACCCTTTTCGGGGCTACCTACTGCGTTTTGGCTCCCGAACATAAGCTTGTAGACGAAATTGCTACCCCCGAACAAAAGGCCGCAGTTGACGAATACAAAAAAGTATGTGCGAGCAAGTCTGAACTCGAACGCACCGAGCTCAACAAAGAAAAGACGGGGGCTTTTACGGGCGCTTACGCCGTAAATCCCGTAAACGGAAGCAAGATTCCCGTCTATATAAGCGATTACGTTTTAACCTCTTACGGCACGGGCGCCATAATGGCTGTGCCCGCGCACGACACACGCGACTACGAATTTGCCAAAAAATTCAATATCCCTATAATCCAGGTGCTTGAAGGCGGAGATATTTCTGAAGAAGCGTACACAGGCGACGGCGTCCATATCAATTCGGGATTTTTAGACGGCCTCAACAAGCAGGACGCTATAGACAAGATGGCTGAGTGGCTTGCAGAGCATAACTGCGGCAAAAAGACTGTCTCTTACAAATTAAGGGAATGGATTTTCGCCCGCCAGCGCTACTGGGGCGAACCCGTGCCAGTTGTCCACCTTGAAAACGGCGAAGACGTAGTTCTTGCAGACAGCGAACTCCCCCTCACCCTTCCCGAAATGGACGACTATAAAGCTCACGGCGGCAAAGCCCCCCTGGAAAACGCTCAGGACTGGGTAAACGTTACTGTAAACGGCGTTAAAGGCAAGCGGGAAACCACCACAATGCCCGGCTCCGCAGGCTCAAGCTGGTACTTTTTGCGCTACTGCGACCCACATAACGACAAAGAGTTTGCAAACTACGAGCTTTTAAAACACTGGATGCCCGTAGACTTTTACTGCGGCGGCAAAGAACACCTTGTAGGGCACCTCCTTTACTCCCGTTTCTGGAACAACTTTTTATACGAAAAGGGCTACGTTCCTTGCAAAGAACCCTTCAAAAAGCTCTTCCATCAGGGAATGATTTTAGGCGAGGACGGGCAGAAAATGTCCAAATCTTTAGGCAACGTAATAAATCCTAACGATGTGGTGCGCGACTACGGCGCGGACGTTTTAAGAATGTACGAAATGTTTATGGGCCCCGTCGCCGATACCAAGCCCTGGAACACAAAAAATATCGAGGGCGTTAAAAAGTTTATAGACAGAATCCACAGGCTGTACTTTGAACTTGGCGCCATAGCCGACGAACCTAACAAAAACCTTGAAAAAATTTACAACCAGACGGTGAAAAAGGTCGGCGAAGATTACCTCAATATGAAGGTAAACACCGCTATTTCGCAGATGATGGTATTTATTAACGCCGTTTATAAGGAAATAGGCGACGGCAGAAAGTTCCCGAGGGAATACGCCGAAGGGTTTATAAAACTCATAAACCCCGTAATCCCCTTTATTACCGAAGAAATCTGGAACGCGGTTTTAGGGCACGAAGGCACCATTTCTTACGAAAAATGGCCTGAATACGACGAAAGCAAGTGCGGCGACGACACCTTTGAATACGCCGTGCAGGTAAACAGCAAAATCAAGGCCAAAATAAATATTCCGGTAGATATGACCAACGCCGAGATTGAGGAAATGGTAAAATCTGATGAAAATATCAAGCCATTGATAGAGGGCAAAACAATAAAGAAATTTATTGTAGTGCCTAAACGGCTTATTAACATCATTTTATAATCTGCAAAATCAGCTTAATGCGGAGAATTTGTAAAATTCTCCGCATTAAATTTTTATCTGAAATTAACTTATTTCTTACAATTTTACAACAATATCGGTTTATATTTATACTATAAAATGCTTAAAGAGGTTTTTGATGGACGATATTGTTTCTGTTAAGCCTTATAACAACATAAAAGCCGAGTACCCCTCCACAGTGTTAGAGATAAAAATGTACGAAAGAATCCGCGGAGGCTGCCTTAATTCGGCGCTTAAATCGGCCCTTAAGCGGTACCCCTACTTTACCTATAAATTTATTGAAAGAGAGGGAAATTTTTTCTGGACCGAGGATTGCGACAATTTTACCGTTACGCAGACGGACAAATTAAGAAAACTCGGCACCGCCTCGGCGGGGTACCATTTTGTAGACGTAACGTACAGCGGCTGCTGCATCCGCATAGCCTTTTACCACGGAGTATGCGACGCAAGGGGAATAATTCCATTCGCCCGCACCCTTATCTGGCGTTATTGCTGCCAGAGGTACAACAGACAATTTGCAAGCGGAGACATAAGATTGCCCGACAGCAAGCTTCTTGAAGGCGAAACAGACACCCGTATTCAGATTTTTATGACGCGGGCGAATTTTCTTACCCCTATATCGAAGGCGAATGTTTTACGATACCCGCTTTAAAACAAAACAGAAAATTCCGTACAAACATAACGCTCGGCGAAAAGGATTTGCTGGCCCTTTGCAAAAAATATAACTCTACCCCCGCCGTTATGATCGCCCTTTTATCCTCGCGGGCAATAAAATCTGTTTACAGCGATGCAATAAAACCTATAGTCTGCTGCGTTTCTGTTGACAGACGCAAGGCTTTAAACCGTAAGAACACTTTCCGCAACTGCATAGGCGGAGCGATGCTCTCTTACAACGGCGACACCGAAAAACTGTCTTTAGAAAACCAGTCGGACGTACTGAAAAAACAGCTTGAACTGCAAAAGGACGAAAATTATATAAAAAGCCGCGTAAACAGCTATATAGAAAAATTTAAAAACAGCGACAATAAAACAGAATATGTTGTAAGAAGGGAATATTCATCGTTCTTTGCAAACAAAAACTTCAGCACTTTTTTACTTAGCTATCCCGGTAAAATTGACTTTGGCGAATGCAACAAATCGGTGGCTGCGGTAAGCCTTTACACAAGCGGAATCAAAGGATTGTCTATCAATATGATTGCCGCGGCGGATAAATTTTTTATAGATATTGTAAGCGATTTTGAAACGCAGGATATAGTTATGGCCCTCATACGCGAATTTGCCGTAAACGGACTAGCCTGCTCCGCGGGGGACCTTACGCCGTTTGACGAAGATTACGGCAAACTATCAAGGCTGCGCAGAAAATAAACTTCCGTAAACCGTATTAAACGGTTTGCGTTATACATAAAGGCCCGTTCAAAAAACGAACGGGCCTTTGCTGTTTTTATGTTTATATTATAAACTTTCTAATACCTTTACGACGTCGCCTACTGTCTTGATTTCGGCAATCTTATCTTCGGGAATGGTCTTACCCGTCTTGTCTTCAAGCCCCATAAGAAGCTCTACTACGTCAAGCGAATCAGCGCCTAAATCTTTAGTAATATCACTGTCTTCGGTGATTGTATCAACGTCAACGCCGAGCTGGTCGGCAAGCATTGCTTTTACTTCTTCTAACATTTTTAAATGTCCTCCGCAACCTTAGTATTAAATAAATTTTACAATAACATCGGCCTGTTGTCAAGTCAATTAATTGATTTTTTTAACTGTTTAAGCGATAAACCTATTCTCTGCTTTTTAACATCAACGCTTATTATCACCGCTTTGACCTGCTGGCCTACCTTTAAAACATCCGAAGGATGCTTTATGTACCTATCTGTAATTTCTGACACATGCACAAGCCCGTCCTGATGAACGCCGATATCTATAAACGCGCCGAAGTCTATAACGTTCCTTACAACGCCGTCTACCACCATTCCGACGGACAGATCTTCAAGGCTCATTATGTCTTTGCGGAGCTTAGGCGCGGGGAGCGAATCCCTTATATCCCTGCCGGGTTTTGTAAGCTCTGTTATAATATCGTACATAGTGGCTTTATCCAGTTCCGCATACTCTGCGGCTTTATCTTCGCCGAAAGTCTTAACTTTAGCCATCAGATCGCCTATGTTGCCGTTTTTAACGTCTTCGTCGGTATAACCGAAAAGCGATAAAAGTTTTTCTGCCTTTTTGTAAGATTCGGGATGCACGGCCGTATTGTCAAGAATATTTTTTCCGTCGGGGATCCTTAAAAAGCCAGCGCAATGTTCATATGCTTTGGCGCCGAGCTTGCTTACCTTTAAAAGCTGCGAACGGCTGGTAAATTTGCCGTTTTCTTCGCGGTAGGCGACAATGTTTTTCGCAATGCCAGAATTGAGCCCCGCGACATACTTCAAAAGAGAGACGCTCGCAGTGTTAAGATCTACGCCTACGCTGTTTACGCAGTCTTCAAGCACGCCGCCAAGCACTGTATCAAGGCGTTTTTTATCCATATCGTGCTGGTACTGCCCTACGCCTATAGACTTAGGATCTATCTTGATAAGTTCCGAAAGAGGGTCCTGCAGACGGCGGGCGATGGATACGGCGGAACGTACGTTGACGTCAAGGTCGGGGAACTCCTCCACGGCGAGAGGGCTCGCCGAATACACGCTGGCCCCCGCCTCGTTTACCACCGCGTAACTTACGTCTCTGTCTACTTCCTTTAAAAGGTCGGCGACAAAAAGCTCTGTCTCTTTGCTCGCGGTGCCGTTGCCGATAGAAATGATATCTACATTATATTCTTTTATAAGCTTTTTTATTACGGCCTTGCTCTCTTCCGTCTTATTGTGAGGGGGAACGGGATAAATTACCGAAGTTGTAAGG
>JAJPXK010000042.1:18066-19426 GCA_021205485.1 Clostridia bacterium
TTGTAAGGAGTTTACCCGTTTCGTCTACGACTGCGACTTTGCAGCCCATGCGGTAGCCGGGGTCAAGCCCTAAAGTTACCTTGCCCTTTACGGGAGGCTGCAATAAAAGGGGGCGAAGGTTTACTTCAAACATTTTTATGGCCTGTTCGCCCGCCCTGTCTGTAAGGGCAGCCCTTACCTCGCGTTCTATAGAGGGCTCTATAAGCCTGTCGTAGCCGTCGTCGGCGGCTTCGGCGATAAGTTTTGCGCACTCTCCGTCAGAGTTGACGTATTTTGCGGCGCACACCCTTTTAGCAAGGTCGGGGTTAAAGAACAATTTTACTTTAAGGCATTCTTCCTTTTCTCCCCTGTTTATGGCGAGAATCCTGTGGTTTTTAATCTCGGGAACAAGTTCGGCGTAGTCTGCGTACATAGCGTACGTGCCCTTGCCGTCGTCTTTTACCATTTTAACCTGCAATTCGCCGTGATTTTCAAACAAATTGCGGAGTTTTTTGCGAAGTTCTGCGTTATCCGAAATAATTTCGGCGATAATGTCTTTAGCGCCGTTTATGGCGGCCATTACATCGGCCACGCCCTTTTCTTCGTCTATATATTTTTCAGCTTCTTTATAGGGGTCGCCGCTCTGAGCAAGAATAAAATCGGCGAGGCCCTGAAGGCCCTTCTCTATAGCGACAGACGCCCTCGTCTTTTTCTTCTGCTTGTACGGGCGGTATACGTCCTCTACCTCGGTCAAAGTCGCGCAGGCAGATATCGCCGCCTCAATCTCGTCTGTCATCTTGCCCGGGTCGGTGATCGATTTGCGTACTTCGTCCTTACGCTTTTCAAGATTTTTAAGGTATTCGTACCTGTCTACGAAAGCGCGTAAAACCTGATCGTCTATGGCGCCCGTCATCTCTTTGCGGTAGCGGGCGATAAACGGAACGGTATTCCCTTCGTCTAAAAGCGTAACAATGTTTGCCGTATGTTCGGGCTTGAGTTTGAATTCAGAAGTAAGCTGAGCTAAAATATCCATTATCCTTCTTCCTGTAAATTTCTGTAAGAATAAACTTACCGTATTATTTTAAATAAAAATTACGTTTTAGTCAATGCTTTTTTGCAAATTAACTATTAAAATTTCTCCGCATGGCTTTTAGCTGCAATTTTTGTTCTTTAGTTATTCTGAAGCTGTCACACCCCTTAGAAACTGCCTTATTTTTAACTTTTATGTCACACATAGTACTTTTTAAAATGGTCAAACCGTACTCATAATGCTTTGCAAGCACCTCGGCGGTAAGCCACGCGGCTGCCATCATCGTATAGTATAAATCAGCGTTGAAGCGTTCTATACACTATTTTATTAAATCAAGCCACTCTTCCTCCA
>JAJPXK010000224.1:0-2344 GCA_021205485.1 Clostridia bacterium
TTTTTAAGCTATTATCGTAAGACGGCGTTTTTGCTCTTTTTAATCAATCGGCCAATTTTGCTTTTTTAGGTTTGCCGGTAATCGTATATCCCCTGAGGCACTTTATCGCAAGGTAAAAACCTACGGCTACAAACATTCCAAGCGTCCAGCCGATCATCCACGCCGCGCACACGCCTGTAAAACCTAAACCGACGCCCGTCAAAATGTATACGAACACCACCCTTATTATAAGGTCAGAAAAGGTGCTTACGGTAAAGCCTATATTGCCGCCGCATCCCCTGACGGCGCCGTCGCACACAAGCTTGACGCAGACTATCGGCAAAAACAGGGAAACATACGTTAAAAACTGCTGCGAGCAGTTTTTTGCTTCGTCCGAAGGGTCGGTAATAAATATTTTGGTAAAAAACTCAGGGAAGCTTACAAATATTATAGTGAATATTATACTTATCGAAACGCAGTAAATCATACCTACGCCTACACCCTTTTTTACTCTGCCGTAATTTTCCGCCGCCTTATTCTGAGAGCAGAAATTCGCTATGCCGCTAACCATGTTTCCTACAGCCGTGTTGGCGAGGCTTACAAGTTTAAACGCGGCGGTAAAGCCTGCGGCCGCCCCTACGCCTATGGAATTGATACGCTTTTGCACAAAGAAATTGCCTACCGACACAAAGCTGTTCTGCAGTATTACGGGCACAGCCGCCGCAAGCAATTCCTTGCATATATTGCCGCTGAAAATGCGGGGTTTTTGCTCGCTTTTTATCCCGTGAAGCCTTTTTACAAGCACAATAACCGTAAGTATTGTGGCCAGAGCCTGAGAAATAAAAGTCGCCCACGCAGCGCCTGCCACATCTGCGTGCAGACCGCGTACAAATAATAAATCAAGCCCGATATTCAGCAGCGACGACATTACGAGGAATATAAACGGGGTTTTGCTGTCGCCTAACGCAGCAAGTATGCCGCATCCTAAGTTATAGGCGAACACAAAGGGAAGCGAGCCTGTGTATATGTAAAGATAAGAGAGGCTGTCTGCAGTTATAGTTTCGTCCACGTCCATAACGGCCATAAACGCGTTGCCGCAGGAAAAACCTACCGTCATCACAAGAACGCACATAACGCCGAATGTGATTATGGCGGTGTTTACCGTCTCCCTTACCCCCTTATTGTCGCCTTTGCCGCAGTGCTTTGCAACGACTACTGAAAGCCCGCCGTTTGCCCCTAACGCGAAAGCGAGAAGAACGTTTAAAATTATAGTCGCTTCGCCTACCGCGGCGAGGGCGTTTTCGCCATCGGCGGAAAAATTCCCTACTATAAGAAGGTCTACAAGCGAGTATATCTGCTGAAACATTGCGCTTCCGAACAAGGGGAGGCAGTAAAAAAGTAAAGTTTTCCAGACGTTGCCCT
Source organism: Clostridia bacterium (assembly GCA_021205485.1). Taxonomy (GTDB): domain Bacteria; phylum Bacillota; class Clostridia; order Christensenellales; family Borkfalkiaceae; genus Coproplasma. Next base: position 1,402 of record JAJPXK010000224.1, read on the forward strand.
CGGTAAGGGAAAGCCGCCTTTTATTTGCCTTTGAATCATTCATCGCGGCGTTATTATAGCACCGCCCCGAGCAAATTTCAATTTGCTCGGGGCGGAAAATTCTTATTGTTATTTTTGTTCTTTTAAATTAAAATTTGTGATAGAAATTTACACGGGTCAGTATACGAAAAAGGCGTAACTTGTACCGTCAAGAGCCGTAGCGTCTATTTTATAGCAATCGGCGGCAACATTTTCTGAAAGCTTAGAAAAATCATCGCCGTTCCACAAATAACTTTCAGCCGAAACTGCAGCCTCGGCGTACTTTGTTACGGAAAATTCTGCCGTGTAGTCTGAATTTATAACGTCGTCTAAGCAGCTTAAATATTTTGAAAGGTCGCTGAGGGTGTACGCCGTCGCGGCGTCGCCGTCTAACGAGCTTTTGTATTTTATTGTAACGCCGTCTGACGAGTTTTCCATTCTCCAGTACTCTTTTGCGGTACCGCTCTGTATGGCAAGCTCTAACTTCAGCTTGGCGATTTTGCCGTCTTTTACCGTTACGGCGCTGTCTTTATACAGGGTAAAATTATCCGAACCGAGATAAAAATAATCGGTCATTTGCTGTTCATAGCCCGACAAATTATCTGCGGTAAGGGTTTCGCCTTCAAACTCTACCTTTCGGGTTACGCTGGAAACGTAAATAATAAGGGCGAGAAGCAATACGCCGACGACAATTACAATAATTATCGGGATTTTGTAATTCTTATTCTTTACCCTTTTTACCTCTTTCCCGTATTCACCTTCACTGTATTCCATAATGACCGCTCCGACTTTTGACTAATTATATTAATATTACTAATTGCCTCCAAAGTCAAGCATATAAAAGCCTGAGCGGGTATTTTTCATTATAATTTCAAGATAAAAGATTTCAAATATTGTGGCATGACGCCTCTCAACGGCGGTAAGG
>JAJPXK010000224.1:2354-8985 GCA_021205485.1 Clostridia bacterium
GTTCTGAGCGCAATACAGGTCAAATTCTTCGTCTATGTCAAATTCCGAAGCGTCGTCGTAAGCGGCGAGCTTGGATATGGATACTTCGTAAGCCGTCATCGTCAGAAACGAACCGTCTTCCTGCTTTTTCTGGTACTCCCTGCTCTGTATTCTGCCCGACAAGGCGATTTTGTCGCCTACGGCGAGGTTTTTAACAAAGCGGGCGTTGCGTCCCCACGCTATGGCGGGGATATAGTCAGACTTGTTATAACTGCGGTTTACCGCGATAAGTAGATCTGCGATCTCCCGGTTAAACGGCGTTGTGCGATAGATAGGCGGCTTGCAGATATACCCCGAAAGCACTATGCTGTTAGGATTTTTGCACGGCTGAACTTCAAGGAGTTCCCTTACAAACACCGTAAGCATAAGGCGGGACCTTCCGCCTTCAAGCTTGTTGTAACTGCGGAACTGCCCTAACGCGCATAAACTGCCGCCGACTGTTATATCCTCTGTCATAAGCCGTTCTGAGATGGTTACGGGAAGAATGTCCGCCTGGCCCGAAAGCCTTGACACTTTTACGTACAACTCGTAAAATCCCTCGCCGAAAACCTCGTGCGAGAACGTCGCCTCGCTTGCAACTTCGCCATATAAGTAAACTTTATTATTTTTTTCTGTATTGTAATTCATTTTTTTGTCTATGACCTCCGTTCATTGATTTGTTGAAAGGGGTTGCCTTTCAAAATTTTTGTCTGAGACAAAAGTATTTCTATATTTGGTAACAGTTGTTTAAAACAACTTATGTACCGACTAAGTTAATCTGCCCTATACATTTGCGTACTGTTTGCCCGAAGGGTCTATCGAATAATTTTCCCTGTAGATAAGTTCGCCGACGGGAACAAATTTATAGCCCCTGTTTATGAGCGTCTGCAAAATTACAGGCACAGCCTCGGCGGTGTGTTCGCCGTTGTTGTGCATAAGGATTATAGAGCCGCTCTGTACGTTGTTTATAACCCTCATCGCTATATCCGTAGCCGAAAGGCCCTTCCAGTCGAGGCTGTCTACGCTCCACTGTATGGTATATAGCCCTATAGACTCCGCCGTCTCTATAAGAAGGTTGTCGTAGTCGCCGTAGGGCGGACGGAAAAGCTCTACCGCCTTCCCCGTTATCGATGTAATGGCCTCTGAAGACGAGGCGAGTTCCTCCCTTATCTCGCTTTCGGTAAGCTTTGACATATACGAATGCGTAGACGAATGAGTGCCTATCTCGCAGCCCGCCTCGTCTATCTTCCGCACGTATTCGGGATATTTTTCCGTCCAGAACTCCACCATAAAAAACGTGGCAGCGACTCCGCTTACGCGCAGGGCGTTGAGTATGCTGTCGGTGTAGTCGACGCCCCAGGCGCAGTCAAACGTTATGGATATGCATTTGTCATCCCTGTCTACGCAGTAGACAGGGAGTTTTCTCACCGTTCCGCCGAAGAATACGGCGTAGGCTCCGCTTGTATATGATAGAAGCGACAAAACTATTACCGCTGCAATTGCAGATATAAAGTACGCCGCGCGTTTTAAATTGATTACTGCCGTCAAGCGGGTTCTCTCCTATAATAACGCCGTTAAAGCGGCGAAATACGGCAAAGAATGGCGTATACGCTGTTTTTTTGGCGAAAATTTATAACATTGTTACATTGTATTTACTTTAATTTATTTTTCTGCCCTTAAATATATGATTATAAAACAAAAAAAGACGGGGATAATTCCCCGCCCGCAGCATCTTAATTTTTTATAAGTTATTTAAAATCTTTATCGGTGTAACCAAGGCCGCGGAGACGTTTGTAGTAGACGTCCGCCGTCTTTCTGTCGCCCTTTTCAAAGTAATACTGATACCTTAAAGAGGTGAGCATCGCAAAATTGTAGTCGTCTTCGGGAAGCTGCGGAAGGTTTAATATCCTGTCTTCCTCTACCTCGGCAAGGGGCTTGCCCGCGGCGACTTCACCCTGGATTTCAAGGACCGCCATAAGCACCTGCGCGGTAGGCTCGTTTTTTGCCGCCTCTGCCACCGTGAGCATATCCGTTTTGCCGCCCGCGTACTCCGCGGGGAAGATATTTAAAAGCAAAAAGTAAAGAGACGAAGGGGCTGTAAATGAGAACACGCCGTTTATCGCGGGAACGCACAGGGCTATTACGCCGAATATGACGAACAACAAATTTATCGCAAGCCCGCCTAAGGCCGTAATTATAAAGCGGCGTCTGATATTGCCGCCCCGTTTAGGGCTTACGCTGCACGCCGCAGACGAAAACATATTGGTCTTGATTATAGAGACCTTCATTCCGCTGACGCCGCCCGCTATAACATGGCCGAGCTCGTGCAGATACCCCGAAAGGGGAAACATAACAAGGCAAAGCGCAATGTAAATTATTAAATAAACAACCCCGCTTGCAAAATACACTATTGCCGCAGAGCCTGCGGCGAGGGCCAAAGACAATACAGCCGAAATAATTGTAAATAAAACTTTCATCAATACCCCTTTAACATAGCGTAACCTTCAAGGTTATCGCTCTCCGATACGGTGATTTTCTTCGCCCCGAATGTAAGCAAAATGCTGTATAAAAGCAGACATCCGCCCGCTATAACGTCGGCCCGCCTTAAATCCATGCCCTGAATAAGTTTACGCTGTTCCACCGTTAAAGACAGCAGCCTGTCCGACATATTTTTTAAATCTTCCAGGCTTAGCGTCGTTCCGTCCACGATTTCGGGATCGTAAACTTTTAAGCCGTGTTTTATGGCGGCGAGCGAAGTCGCAGTGCCGCCTACGGCGTACATCTCTGTTGAAGACAGGTCTAATTCCCCGTATTTTTTAAGATTTTTGTCTATCTCTATTTGTAATTTCCGCCTGTCCTGCCCGCAGATATCTTTAAGCCGCACCGCCCCGATATCCACGCTTTTTGAGTAGAGCCTTTCGCCGCCCTTTTGCAGGTAAATTACTGTGCTCGCCCCGCCTACGTCTATTATGCCGCCAACGCCGCCCTTCAGCGCCCCTGAAATGCCGAGTTTTGCCTCATCCTCGCCGCTTACCACGTCTACCTTTTCGCCGCAGAGCGAGAAAACCCTGTCGGTAAACTGTCTGCCGTTTGAAGCCGACCGCACGGCGGCTGTGGCGAAAATCAAAAGCTTTTCGGCCCCTTCTTCCTTGGCCTCGTCGGCAAAATTTTTTACCGCCATGGCGGAGCGTTCTATGGCCTCAGGCGACAGTTTTCCCGTTATGGCCACGCCCTCGCCTAAGCGCGTGGTGGAAATCCGTTTATATAAAGTTTTTCCGTCCGCCATAATCATAAGACGGACGGAATTGGAACCAATGTCTATTACCGCTATTTTCATAATTATTTATTCTGCTTCGTCAAAAAGTTCGTACTTGATTAAAAGAGTGTAAAGCCCGTCGCCGTAAGAGTAATAGTCTATCAGATCTTCGGTATCTTCAATCTGCTGCTGATAGTCTTCAATTTGTTCTTTTAATTCGTTTCTGCGTTTATTCAGAACGCAGATTTCTACAATCTGGTAGATCATTACAGCTACAAGCACTACCAAAAGGAGAACTACCGTTACCGTTATCGCCGCCATAATGCGGTTCCGCTTGCGTGTGTTCATAACAAATTACCTCTTCGCTATTTTATTATACAATCTAATTACAAAAAAAGCAATAATTTTATGAAAACTTTTCATATATATCGCAATTCCGAGGGCTACGGCGGCGAGCATGTACGCCCTTATGTCGGGAAAGTTGAACAAAACCATACAATATACATATAACGCCGCGAGAAAAGCGAAGTAAAAAATGTCGCATACTGCGGTAAAGATTTTATCCTTTAAAGTAAGGACAGACGCGGGCATTTTACAAAAAAGGCTCCTCAATATGTATAAAAAGTCGTAAAAAACGCCGCTTACCGCTCCGCAGCCGGCCGAAATTAAAAAAATTGAGTACGGCGACATTATTTGAATAATTTTTGTTTGAAATTTACGCCCTTAGCGGCATACTTTACGCCGTTAATCGTTCCCGTATCCATAAAATTGCCTCTCGCCTTGGAAAAATTTACAATCTTTAAGCCTCCGCCCGCAATTATTATCCTGCCGCCCGAGTAGGACAAAGTTATCTGCGAGGGAGAAAAGCCGTCTACGCTGTCTATGGCCGTAGCCGAAATTTTTTTGCAGTCCTCTACCGTTACGCTGTGTGAAGCCGCCTCCATATTATCCCCCTTAAAAAAGAAAATACCGCCCGTTTTGCAGGCAGTATTTATATATGCTTTTATGGCGTATTTTATGATTTTTTTAACGCTCAGCCGAGTTTCTTTTCTTTTGCCCTCGCTTTGGCACGGAGCTCGCTGTCCAGTATGCGTTTTCTTATGCGGATATTTTTAGGTGTAATCTCTAAAAGTTCGTCGTCAGCGATAAATTCAAGACATTCTTCAAGGCTCATACGCTTAGGGGTGATAAGCCTTAACGCGTCGTCCGAAGCGCTTGAACGGGTGTTGGTTAAATGCTTGGTCTTGCAGACGTTTACGTTTATATCCTCGTTTTTAGGCGATTCGCCTATTACCATGCCCTCATAGACGGGCGTGCCCGCCCCTATAAACAGCGTTCCCCTGCCCTGAGCGTTGAAGAGCCCGTACGTTACGGCTTCGCCCGTCTCAAACGCAACCAGAGAGCCTGTGTTGCGGCGGGAGAACTCGCCCTTGTACGGCTGGTATTCGAAGAACACGCTTGAGAATACGCCCTCGCCCTTGGTCGAGGTCAGAAATTCACTCTTATAGCCAAACAGGCCGCGGGCGGGAATCATAAATTCAAGCCTTGTGCGGCTGCCTATGGCCGACATATGCAAAAGCTCGCCCTTTCTTTCGCCCATAGACTGGAACACCGCCCCAGTAAATTCGTCGGGAACGTCCACTATAAGCCTTTCAACGGGCTCGCATCTTACGCCGTCGATATCTTTATACAAAACCTTAGGCGTGGAAACCTGGAACTCGTAGCCCTCCCGTCGCATATTTTCTATCAATATGGAAAGGTGCATTTCTCCCCTGCCGCAGACCCTGTAACTGTCGGCGGAATCGGTCTCTTCTACACGCAAAGACACATCCTTTAAAAGCTCTTTAAACAGCCTGTCCCTTAAATGGCGGGTGGTTACGAATTTGCCCTCTTTGCCCGCGAACGGCGAATCGTTTACCGAAAAGGTCATCTCTACCGTAGGCTCGGAAATTTTTACAAACTTATGAGCTTCAACTTCGTCCGCGCTGCACACAGTGTCGCCTATGTTTATCTTTTCAAGGCCCGAAAAACATACTATATCGCCTGCCTGAGCCGTTTCGCAGGGAACGCGGTTGAGCCCTTCAATCTGGTAAAGGTTGGCAATTTTGCCTGGAAGCTTCATCTGCTGATTGTTGTAGTTGGTTACCACCACATTTTCGCCCTGAGAGATGCAGCCCCTTTCTATCCTGCCTATGCCTATCCTGCCTACATAGTCGTTGTAATCGATCGAGGAAACAAGCAACTGCGTGGCGCCCTTTTCGTCTGCCTCCATAGGGGGGAAGTGCGATAAAATGGTATCAAAGAGGGGCGAAAGATCTTTGCCAGGTTTGTTTATGTCTAACGTGGCAGTGCCGTCTCTGCCCGAACACCATACCACGGGGCTTAAAAGCTGGTCGTCGGAGGCGTCAAGCTCCAATAAAAGCTCTAAAATTTCGTCCTGTACTTCCGCAAGCCTCGCGTCGGGACGGTCTATTTTATTTACAACAATAATAAGACGGTGGCCCATTTCAAGGGCCTTTTGCACAACAAACCTTGTCTGCGGCATAGGGCCTTCGGCGGCGTCTACCAGTACGAGAACGCCGTTTACCATCATCATTACCCTTTCTACCTCGCCCGAAAAATCGGCGTGCCCCGGGGTGTCCACAATGTTAATTTTTACGCCGTTGTATCGTACGGACGTGTTTTTTGCAAGTATGGTTATGCCCCTCTCCCTTTCAAGGTCGTTGGAGTCCATTACCCTCTCTTCCACCGCCTGATTTTCCCTGAAGGCGTGAGACTGCTTTAACATCGCGTCTACAAGGGTAGTCTTGCCGTGGTCTACATGAGCTATAATAGCCACATTTCTTAAATCGTTTCTTAACACTTTTTTATAGCCTCTGATTTATAAATTTTATATAATCGCAACAGGCGGCGCAGCCGCCGGAGCAAAGTTTTTATGTATTTAGTCGGTAATTATAAATTCGCTCTTGGAAGGACGCTCGAAGAGCTTCAATATTATATTCAGGCACTCCTTGGCCCCGTCGCCGTTTTCAAACACGTGCGTGCAGAAGCAAGCTTCGTACACGGCGTTGGTTATAGGCAGGTCTATGCCGCAGCTTTCGCCGAGCTTTTTCATCGCCTTGGCCGTCATTACGCCTTCGGCGAGCTTGTCGAATTTAGCGCCCTGAGCCATCATTTCGCCATAGCGGCGGTTGTGCGAATACTCAGAAAACAGGGTGGTTTCGTAGTCGCCGAGGTGAGCGAGGCCGTAAGCCGACATAAAGTTGCCGCCTAAAGCCTGAATAAGCTTGCCTACCTCGTAAGCGCCCCTCGCCATCAAGGGGCCCTTTAAACTTACGTAGCCGCTGCCGTCCAGTA
>JAJPXK010000224.1:8995-19382 GCA_021205485.1 Clostridia bacterium
CGAGATAGGGCCCGCCGCGATGCCTAATACATTTTTGGCGGCGGCCCCTATCTCGGTGCCGATAAGGTCGTTGCCGTAATAAAAACGTATTAAATTGCTCTTGAAATTATCGGCGAGATAGCGTTTCAAATCCTCGTTGGCTGAGTCTATTACCATACAGTTAGGTATGCCCTGCACAAACGCCTGGATATGCCCGGGGCCTACCCATACGGCTATTTTATCGGGGGAGATGCCGCTTTCGGTCATAACCTGAGAGAGCCTTTTGCCCGTGCTTTCCTCTATACCCTTCATACAGAGCACAAAGATTTTATCCTGCACGGGATACTTTGTGACCTTCTGCATAAAGCCGCGAAGACCCTGCGAGCTTATGGAAATTATGATAACATCGCTTTTTTCCAGAGCGTACTTTAAGTCGCATGTGAGCGTTATGTTTTTATCGAGCGTGACGTATTCGTTTTTGCCCGTATTTTTTAAAATTTCGTAAGAGTAGTCACCCTCGGGGCCCCAGGATATAACCTCGTTGCCCTTTACGGCCGCCTGGTACCATGCGAGGAAAGAACCCCACCTGCCGCAGCCTAATACAGAAATTTTCATAATATATGTTCTCCAATAATTGTGGTTTTTTATATTTTTATGGTTGCCCTCATCCGTCACTTCGTGACACCTTCCCCCGAGGGGGAAGGCAAGGGAAAGCTTTTACAGCAAACTTAAAATCGCAAGAAGCGAGCAAGACAAGGAAAGCGAGCAACGTCTGCAGGGAGTGTACAAAGACGTACACGACCAAAGCGGCGCGAAGCTTGACGCGGTATTGCGATGCTTATTGTGGTTTTAAATAGTTTTGCGTTCGATGAAGGCGCGGCTAAGCGTCACCTCATCCGTATACTCCAGCTCGCTGCCTATAGGTATGCCGTGCGCGAGCCTTGTTACGTTTACGCCTAAAGGTTTTAAAATTTTCGCGATGTACATCGCCGTGGCCTCGCCCTCTACGTCGGGATTGGTGGCCATAATAACCTCGGTTACGCCATCCTGCACGCGGGCTAAAAGCTCCTTTATGCGGATATCGTTAGGGCCTACCCCCTCCATAGGGTTTATTACGCCGTGCAAAACGTGGTACACGCCCTTGTATTCGTGAAGTTTTTCAAGGGCTATTACGTCTTTAGGCTCCTTTACGACGCATATCTGAGACTTGTCCCTTTCACGGCAGATATCGCATACATCGTTTTCGGTAAAGTTGCCGCATACTTTGCAGTAACGCACCTTCTTTTTCGCATCTACGATGGCTGATGCAAATTGCAGAGCCTCCTGCTCGTCCATGCCGATTATTTTATATGCGTATCTTTGCGCTGTTTTTTTGCCTACCCCGGGAAGCTTTGTAAATTGGTTTATAAGCTTGCCGATAGGCTCAATAAAAATATCCATAAATTATTAATTGAGTGCGTACTATGCCGCAACTATTGATGATTTTAGTGAGGAATTTTGAGTATTATCCCCTCATTCGTCTGCTACGCAGCCACCTTCCCCCGCAGGGGGAAGGCAAGGCGTGGAATAAAGTTGCCTCTCCCTTCCCCGCAGGATGACAGGGTGATGCTACACACAATGTTTTAACCCCTCAGTCAACTGCGTTGACAGCTCCCCTAATAGGGGAGCCTCAAGTAAGGCGTGGTTTTACATCATGCCGGGGAGGCCGGCGCCGCCGAATTTGCCCATCTTTTCCTGATAAAGTTCGTCGGCCTTTTTATAGCCGTCGTTTATCGCGGCGAGAATCAAATCTTCCAGCATTTCTACGTCTTCCTCGTCGGAAAGGTCTACCATCTGAGAAATTTTGCTGCCGAATTCCACGCCGTTTATTATCTTTTTGCCGTTCATATATATAACTACAGTCTCGTCGCCCTCTTCGCCGCCGCCCGAAGTGCCTACAACTTCAAGTTCTTCAAGCTCCTTTTCGGCCTCCTGCATCTGCTCCTGAAGCTTTTGCGCCTGCTTTACAAGGTTGTTCATATTGCCGTTCATGCCGCCTCTGTATCCTGCCATAATAAAATCTCCTTATTTTATATCTATGTCTGTTCCTTCAAAATTGCTCTTTAACTTATCTATCGCCTGAGCGACGTTGTTTTGCTTTTTGCCGCTGCGGATTTCAAACCCGGTTACGCCTAACGAAAGCAACGTTTCCGACAAAAATTTATTGTTGTCGGCGCGGGTCAGGCCCTTGTATACGGTGTCGCTTTCGGTTGTTAAAATCAGCTTATCGCCCTCGAAAGACGTGCTTAAGTCCATGCAGAGGGTAAAAAGCACGGCGTTTTTATTAGTAGTACGAAGGGCCTTTAAAAGCTTGCCGAGAAGGCCGCCGTCGGCCGACTTAGGCCTTGCGGAAGAACTGCCGCTGCCGCCGAACACGTCGGCCTCTTCGCCGTTCCACAGGGGAGGCCTGGCCGTAGGCCTCTGTTTTTTGAACGAATAATGCAGTTCTTCGGGTTTTTCTTCAGGCTTCTCTGCGGGTCTTTCCGCAGGTTTTTCCTCAAGCTTTTCTGCTGGCTTTTCTTCCCTCTTTTCTTCCGCCCTGAAAGGCTCCTGCAAAGGTACACGCGTTTCTGTTTTTGCTTCCGCCGAAGGCGTATTTTCTTGCGGCTTTACCGCAAAATTGCCCTGCGAAATTTTTAATTCGACCGCGGATATCCGCGAAATAAGGGCGTCTATATTGTAATCGCTCTGCGGAAGGGAACACTTTAAAACGGCCGTTTCGAGAGTGATTCTGCCGTCGGACGCGTATCGCATATCGCTTTCGGCTTTGGCTAAAATTTCGGTGCATCTTAAAATTTTATGGCCGTCGGCAGACGCCGATTTTTTAAGGCTATCGTACCTTTCGGAAGGCAGATTCAAAATCTGCCGCGAATCTTTGCACATTTTAACTATGGCCGCGTTGTTGAGGTAATTCAAAATATCTTTTACCAGGACGCCTACGCCCTTGCCTCCCGCAAGGATTTTTTCCACTTCCGAAAGGGCGTCCTGCGCGTTGTCGGCGAGAATGCAGTCTACCGCCCTCGCAATCTCGAAGAAGTCGGCGCTGCCGAGCACCGCGTTTACGTCGCTGTACGTAAGTTTGCCCGAAGAATAGGAGACGCACATATCGGCTATAGACAGCGTATCCCTCGCGCTGCCCGCCCCCGCCCTGGCTATGGCGGAGACAGCCTCGTCTTCGTACTCTTTGCCGATTTTTTGAAGTATGCCATTTAAAAGCCCCTCAAGGTCTGCCTGAGGGATGAGTTTGAAGTCAAACCTCATGCAGCGGGATAAAATGGTCGCGGGAATCTTTTGCGGCTCGGTTGTGGCCAATATAAACACGGCGTGAGCGGGAGGTTCTTCCAGCGTTTTTAACACGGCGTTGAAAGCCGAGGCGGTGAGCATATGGACTTCGTCTATGATATAAACTTTGTACTTGCCCGCCACGGGAGGATACTGCACCTTTTCCCTTAAATCCCTCATTTCGTCTACGCCGTTGTTTGACGCGGCGTCAATTTCGGATATGTCAAGGTTGCCGCCCTTGCCTATGGCCCTGCACGTTTCGCACTCGCCGCAGGGCGAGCCGTTTACGGGGTGTTCGCAGTTTATGGCCCTTGCGAATATCTTCGCGACCGACGTTTTGCCCGTGCCCCTCGGCCCGCAGAACAGATAGGCGTGACCTATCTTGCCGCTTTCTATCTGGTTTTTCAGAATTTTTACTATATGCTCCTGGCGGACGACTTTATCTAAAGTGTCGGGCCTGAACATACGGTAGAACGCTAAATAAGCCATTATAACCTCCTGCCCTTACAATACTTTTTGCAGCTTTCGCTTTGCCCTTTGCAGGGCGTTGTCTATACTTTTTACGGGTTTGTCAACCGATGAGGCTATCTCGCTCATGGTGAGCCCGTCCATATACATTACTACTACTTTAAACTCGAAAGAGGATAAGTTCTTGCTGATTTTTTGCAGAAATTCCTTTCTGTTTTCCCCCGTGATAAGTTCCTCTTCGGGGTCTTTCCCGTCACCTAAAGCGTCTTCGGCGGCATCGGCGATAGGCACAAAGTTGTTGAGGGCGTAATTTTTTGAACTTGACGAAACTTTTACGGCGTCTATTATGCGATTGCGTATGCAGTGACGGGCGTATGTGGAAAACCCCGATTTATCCTGAGAATACGTGACTATGGCCGAATACAGGCCGCACATACCCTCCTGAACCAGGTCTTCGGTGTCGCCTCCCGACAAAAAAAAGCCCCTCGCAATGGAAAGAACTACGTTTTTGTAACGGGCTAACAGAGCCTCTACCGCCGATTTGTCGCCGTTTTGCGCCTGTACGGCTAAATTTTCATCAGTCAATCCATTCTGCATTTTACCACTTCGTACGCGGCGATGCCTAACGCCACGCTTGCGTTTAAAGAGTTTACCTTGCCTTTAAGCGGAAGGGAAACCACCTTGTCGCACCTTTCACGGGTGAGCCTTTTTACTCCGCTGTCTTCGCCGCCTATTACCAAAGCTACGCTTCCCGTAAAGTCCTGCCTGTATATATCTTCGCCGTCGGCTTCAAGGGCGTAAATCCAGTAGCCTTCCTTTTTCAGTCTTTCTATGGCGGCGTTCAAAGAGGGAACTTTAGCAACCTTTACGTGGTTTGCCGCCCCCGCGGAGATTCTTATCACCGCCTCGGTTACGGAAGCCGATTTTTGAGAGGGAATTACCACTCCGTCGGCGCCCGCGCATTCAGCGACCCTTATTATGGATCCTAAATTATGCACGTCCTCTACGCCGTCGCATAAAATGACAAATCCGCCCTTTTCGCCCCTGTTATTTATTATATCGTCGAGTTCGCTGTATTCAAAATCTGCCGAAAAAGCTATGACGCCCTGGTGCCTTGAGGTGACGCTCAATCTGTCTAACGCCTGCTTATCCTCAAACTTTACGGGCACGCCCTGCTCCCTCGCCTTTGAATAAATAAGTTTTAACGAGCCCTGAGGGTTCTTTTCTATTATAATTTTTTCTATAGGCTTTTCTGAATTCAAAAGCTCTAATACGGCATTCCTGCCCTCTGTCTTCATTGATGTTTCCTTAACAAAAATTCTATTCTTTTACACTGCCCCGTAAGGTACAGATAGCCTAAAACGGCTTCAAAACCCGTAGAACGGTTGTATTCGCCTACGCTGGCGTTTTTTGACTTCGTGGCCTTTTTAGCGTTCCTGCCCCTGCGGAAAATATCGCCTTCTTCCTCGGTAAAAAGGGGCATTATTTTGTCCAACAGCTCGCTTTGCCCGTGCGCGGATACAATCCCCGACGACAATTTTTGAAGCTGGCCCGTCTTGAAATCGGTATTTCTGACGAGTTCTTCCCTTACATACAGGGAATACACGGCATCCCCTACGTATGCGAGCACTACGGGGTTTAAGTTGCGGGCCTCGGCCTCTGAAATCGGATTTGCATTTTCAAACATAATAATACAGTATAATTATAACACCAAGGCATAAAAAAATCAAACAAACAATAGTATATAGCGTGAAATTGTTTACATTAAAAAAGGGAGCTCTGATATTTATAGCCGTACTCGCGGCGTTTGCGTCGCTGACAGGCGGAATTTGCGGCAAAGCGGCCGAAGCGCGGGCGGCTTACACCCCTACTATCGTTATAGACGCGGGCCACGGCGGGGTTGACGCGGGCGTTTACGGGGTTAAAACCAAGGCAAAAGAGAGCGATATAAACCTTGCCATAGCCATTTATCTTAAGGGGTACTTCGCCGACGCGGGATTTAACGCCGTTATGACGCGGAAGACGCAGGCGGGGCTTTACGGCCTGCCCGTAAGGGGATTTAAAAAACGGGATATGCAAAAACGCAGGCAGATTATAGAGGACTGCGACGCAGATATGGTAATTTCAATCCACCAGAACTCCGCCAGCCAACGTTCAAGACGGGGCTCGCAGATTTATTACAATCCCGACAACCTGGCGGGGAAATCGCTTGCCGAAAATATAAAAAACAGCATAGACTGTATGAATGAACTCGTAAGGGAGGCCGACGTTCTGGCGGGGGATTATTATATGCTTGAATGCACTTCAAATCCGTCTGTTATAGTGGAATGCGGGTTTTTGACCAACGCTGAAGACGATCAATTATTGAACACCGAGGAATACCGCAAAAGCATAGCTTACGCCATTTTCAGAGGGGCGATAGCGTACCTGGCGTAAGCGGCGTTTGATAAGGCGTTCTGGTCGCGGGTACCCGCGGGATCCTTCGACTCCACTTCGTTCCGCTCAGGATGACAGGTAGGGGACATTCTGACGCAGCATTCTGTCATTCTGAGCGTAGCCGAAGAATCTCATTCAGACCGCTTTTATTCCATCAAGGGGAAGACGGGGTGGTACGGCGATGTTTTAAGGGGAATATTACTCTTTTTGAGGTTTTGAGCTTAAAAAACTGTAAAAATTACACTGAATATTGGCGTTGTACAGCTTTTTCGTCTTGTCGGCGCGTCTGCCGAAATTGCGTTCAAACTCGGGGTAGCCCGACAATATATACATATTCCAGTCGGGAAGAGATTTATATAAAACGCCTAAATCTTTACATATCGCCTTCACCTCGTCCTCGCTGTCAAGCCGCTCGCCGTACGGAGGGTTGGATATCATAACCCCTCTTTTTTCCTTTGACGAAAATTTTCGCATATCCATAGTTTTAAAGGTAATTTTGCCATCCACGCCCGCCCTTTTCGCGTGGTATTTTGCTATGGATATAGCCTCGGGATTGATATCGGAGCCGTAAATTTCTACCTTTTTTGAAAGCTCTTCGCCGTCTTTCGCCTCTTCCAAGGCCAAAGCGTAGGCATCTTCAGGCACAAACTTCCAGTCCATAAAATCAAAACGGCGGTTTTTGCCCGGGGCGATATTCAACGACTTTATGGCGGCCTCTACAGGCAGCGTGCCGCTTCCGCAGAAGGGATCGGCGAACACCTTGTCGGGAAAATAGTAGGACATATCTATCAGGGCCGCCGCGAGCGTCTCTTTTAAAGGTGCGGTGTAAGCGAGCGTTCTGTACCCGCGTTTGTGCAGGCCGTCGCCCGTGGTATCTATAGTCACCGAAACTTCGTCGTTATATATAGAAAAACCTACTATGGTCCTCGGCCCCGTTTCGTCAAGGTTACGGCAGTTTAGCCGCTTTTTGTCTATAAGCCTTCTTATAATGGCCTTTTTGGCGACAGAACCGCTCGCCTTTATGGCGCCTAAAGTACTTTTTACGCTCTTTCCGTCCATTAAAATCTGCGAATGGACGGTGAGGTAATTTTCCCAGGGGATAGAGTAAAAACCGCCATAAAGTTCGTCAAAAGTCGCCGCCCTGAAGGAACCGACCTCTACCAATACCCTCTCCCCGCTGCGGATAAACATATTTATGCGGGCGACGTCCGTCCAGCCGCCCTCGACAGCTATTCTGCCGTTGAACGCGGGGCAATTATCGTAACCTAATTTATTTAATTGTCTTTTAACGACCTGTTCAAGCCCGAAGGCCGCGGGAACATATAACTTCATACGGGCATTATAACATAAATTTAAGCCGACAACAAAATATTTAACGCGACGATTTTTCAACTTTTGCTTGACTTAAACAAAAAAGCATATATAATAATTATGCGAGGTTAATTATGAACGGACTTTTTGAGTATCTTGACAGTTCTAAAACGGCTTACCACGCGGTAAAAAACGCCGTTAATTTTTTGGAAGCGAACGGCTTTAAAGAGCTTAAAGAATGCGATAGTTGGCGCATAGTACGGGGGGAAAAGTATTATGTGGTGCGCGACGGTTCGGCCCTGGTCGCATTTATCGCGGGCGAAAAAAGCGGGTTTAACATAGTAGCGTCTCACGCAGATTCGCCCTGCTTTAAAATAAAGTACAACCCCGAAATAAAGGTAGAAAACTACTTTAAATTAAGCACCGAAAAATACGGCGGCGGCATTTATTACAGCTTTTTGGATACCCCCGTCACCATCGCCGGCAGAGTGGTTTTATCTGACGGAAATAAATTTGAGTGCCAAGTATTCACCTCGGAAAAAACTTTTATAATCCCCTCGGTGGCAATACACTACAACAGACAGGTAAACGAGGGAATAAAGATAAATCCGCAGACAGATTTATGCGTTCTGGAGGGCATAGGCTGCGCGGGCGGACTGGAAAAGGAACTTGAGGAGTTTGCGGGCGGCAAAAAGCTTGCAGACTACGATTTATACGCCGTTTCTGCGGCTATTCCGTTTGAAAGCGGCTACGGCGGCAAAGTATTTTCTTCGCCGAGGATAGACAACCTTACAAGCGTCTACGCCTCCCTCTGTTCGCTTGTCGCGGCGAAACCTATCGCGACGTCCGTCGTCTTTATAGCCGACAACGAGGAAGTAGGCAGCCAGACAAAACAGGGCGCGGGCTCGCGGTTTTTGTACGGCGTGCTTGAAAACATAGCTAGATGCCTTGGCGAGGACTTGCCCTCCTCCCTCGCAAACTCATTCTTTGTGTCCTGCGACAACGCTCACGCCATGCACCCTAACCATCCCGAACTTTCTGACCCTACAAATAAAACATTTTTAGGCGGCGGAATTGTAATAAAACACCATGCAGGGCAGAACTACACCACCGACGGGCTGGCTTCTTCGGTAATAAAGAGCATATTCGGCGGGGCGGGGGCGAAATATCAGGACTTTTTTATGCGTTCTGACTTGCCATGCGGCTGGACTTTAGGGGCGATAAGCTCGTCTCAGGTTTCGGTGAGAAGCGCCGACATAGGCATAGCTCAGCTTGCCATGCACTCCTGCATAGAGACGGCTTCTTTGGCCGACTACGACGAACTTGTAAAAGGGCTTACTGCATTTTATTCAAGGCGGATAAAATGCTCTGGCGCCGACAGCGTAGAGATAGAATAACCGGACTTAAAATAGTTTGCCGCCGAAGGAAAACCTTACGGCGGTATAATTTTACATTTCATGTAAAAAAAATCAGGATTTTTATCAGAATATCCAAATAAAATTTCATTTTTCTATTTACTAATCGGCAAAAATGTTATATAATGTTTTAGGTATGAAAAACAAAGAAAATTCTGCCGCGGAAAAAGGCAAATCAAAAATCACGGCAAAAAAAATTGCGATGCTCGCTTTGCTGTCGGCGCTTGGCCTTATAACGTTTGTTATAGAGAACCAGTTCCCCCCTCTGTTTGTTCCAGGGGCGAAGATGGGGCTTGCAAATATATTTTCAATGACCGCTATAATTATGTTCGGGCCTGTTGAGGGGCTGTGCGTAGTGGTTGTGCGTACCGTTTTAGGCTCGCTGTTCGCAGGCAATATCTCTATGCTGATGTACAGCCTTACGGGCGGAATTGTCTCGTGGCTGGCGTCGTCTGTTCTTATATACCTTGTATGCCCTAAGATAAGCGTTATGGCGGTAAGCATAACGGCCGCCGTTCTGCACAACATTACGCAGAATATTGTTTATGTTCTTATAACGGGCACCTCCCTTATGCTAAGCTATATGCCATACCTGGCCCTTATTGGTGTGCTTTCGGGGGCTATAGTCGGGGCTGTGGTTCTGATAATATTTAAAAAGGTGCCTACAAGCGTTTTTCAGGGCTTTATGGCGAGGGTTAAGGAGAGTTAAGCGAAGGACATAATTTTTTAAAATAACGTTATTATTTTTAAACAACTTATGTGCCGACGTAATATGCCGGTCGCACGTCCGTGCGGGATTGCCACGGGGTTGATACCCCTCGCAATGACGTAAATGTGTGCTTGCGGTATTAATAAAGTTATTTTTTTGAAATTCTGGTTACTGCGGCGAAACGCCGTGGAATATAAACGTATTAAGTTTTTTGCCGCCCGGCGGCAAAGACTTTTGGCGGATAAACCGCCAATCCATAAGGAGGTAAATTTTGAAAGCAGTAAAAGGCAAGCTACTTTTAGGCGGCGTACACGTTCCCGACAAGAAATCTCTCGCGAACGCCGCGCCGATAGAAGAGCTACCCCCTCCCTTGAAGGTTGCGATTAACCTTTCGCAGTCTTTAGGCAGACCTTCGGTACCCTGCGTTGCGGCGGGAGACACCGTAAAAGAAGGTCAGGTTATCGCAAATGCCGCGGGGCCTATCTCTTCGCAGGTATTTGCATCGATAAGCGGGACGGTAAAGGAAATCAAGTCTTTAGTCACTGAAGGCGGCGTTGAAAGCCAGTTTATAGTGATAGAAGGCGACGGCAGCGGAGAAAAGCAATATCTTCAGCCGCTTGAAAATCCTTCGGCGGACGACATTAAACAGCGTATTTATGACGCGGGCATAGTAGGCCTTGGCGGGGCGGGCTTCCCTACCGCCGTTAAGGTTGCCCCTAAAACGCCTGTAGACACGCTTATTTTAAAC
>JAJPXK010000138.1 GCA_021205485.1 Clostridia bacterium
ACATTCAGATTGCAGGGTTAAGTTTAAACCTTGCGCTTGTTCCTATAGCGTTAGGCGCGATTTTGTTCGGCCCTGCGGGCGGCGCTTTGTTAGGGCTTATATGCGGCTTTATAGTAACAATGTATGGAGTAACTGGCGCGGAAGGTTTTACTTTTTATCTGTTTAACGCAAGTCCTTTGGCGACGGTTCTTATCTGCCTTGTTAAAACAACGGCGGCGGGCGCGGTCGCAGGGGCCGCGTATTGGCTCATCGCCAAAAAGAATAAAGTTGTCGCCGTATTTGTGACGTCGGCTTTGGTTCCTATAGTGAATACGGGAATTTTTGCAATCGGCTGCTTTATAATTTACGACGACATACTCAGCTATTTGTCTATGTACGGGTTAGACTATAGCGCGGAAAATGCTTTTTACGTTATTTTTGTTGTGGTTATAACCTGGAACTTCTTTATTGAACTGCTCACAAGCTTGCTGCTCGCGCCTGCGGTTGCCACGGTAACAAGAATAGTAGAAAAGCAGATAGTAAAAAATAACAAAAAACATAAAGTTGCGGTTAATACCGAGAACTCTGACAATATAACGGATATCAAAAATGATAATTTGTCTTGATATAGGTAACACTAATATAAAATATGCGGTATTCGACGGGGAGGCCCTTAAAATGAGCTTCCGCGTCGCGACCGACGTGAAAAAGACTTCCGACGAATACGGCGGCCAGCTTATAACCATACTTAAAAATCACGGCGTAAATCCCGACGATATAAAAGGCGGTATAATTTCGTCCGTAGTTCCTCAGCTTGATTTTACGTTAGAGAGAATGTGCGCTACTTACCTTGGCGTTACGCCACTATCGCTCGCCCCCGGGTTAAAAACCGGCCTTAATTTGAAGGTAGACAACGCCCGCGAAGTAGGGGCGGACAGGGTGGTAAACAATGTCGCAGGCCTCAAAAAATACGGGGCGCCGCTTATCATTGTAGACTTCGGCACGGCGACAACCTTTAACGTATTAGACGATAAAGGCGAATTTATCGGCGGCGTTATAGCCCCCGGCATTAAAGGCTCTTTAGACAGCCTTGTAAACGGCACGGCGAAGCTCCCGAGGGTAGAGATTGAACGCCCTGCGAGCGTTATAGGCAAAAATACAGTTACCAATATGCAGTCGGGCATCGTTTTCGGCTTTGCGGGACTTGTTGAATATATAGTTAAAAAAATCAAAAAGGAACTCAAACGTTCAGACGTGACTACGGTAGCTACAGGCGGATTTTCTGAGGTTATAGCCAAGGAAATCAGCGTTATAGACCATGTAGACAAGCTTTTGACGCTTGAGGGATTAAAATATCTTTATTACTTGAACAGCACGGAGGCATAACTTTATGAAGAAAGTCGGAGTAGCTATTTTAGGTTTAGGCGTTGTCGGCGGAGGAACTTACCAGATTCTTACCGAACACAGGGAATTTTACCAGAAGACGCAAAACGTTGATATAGTTGTAGAAAACGTCCTTGAACTTCGCAAAGAAAGGGCGTTGTCGCTCGGCGTGCAGGAAAATAAAATAGCGTCGAACATACAGGAAATATGTTCTAACCCCGACGTTGATATCGTAATAGAGGTAATGGGCGGGGTGGAACCTGCCAAATCCTTCGTTCTTGCGGCGTTGAACGCAGGAAAGTCGGTAGTCACTTCAAATAAAGAGTTGTTCTGTAAATACAGCTACGAGCTTGAAAAAGCTGCGAGAAAAAATAATTGCGGGCTCTTCTTTGAAGCGAGCTGCGTTGGCGGCGTTCCCGTTATAAGGGCCCTTTTAGACAACCTTCAGGGCAATAAAATACTGTCAATGATGGGCATAATCAACGGAACGACTAACTACATTTTAACAAAAATGACAAACGAAGGTTCCTCGTACGAAGACGTATTAAAGGAAGCTCAGAAACTCGGCTACGCTGAAGCCAATCCTACGGCCGATGTGGAGGGCTACGACGCCGCCTACAAGCTTTCTATCCTTTCCAGCCTCGCGTTCCATACAAAAATTCCCTTCTCTAAAATCCACAGGGAGGGTATTACGGGCATTACGGCCGACGATATAAACTACGGCAAACAGCTCGGCTATGTGTTAAAACTTCTCGCAATAGGCAAAAACACCGACGAGGGGATAGAGGTAAGGGTTCACCCTACTTACGTAAAAGCAAGCCATCCGCTCGCCACCGTCAACGATAGTTATAACGCTGTATACATTACGGGCGACAGCGTAGAGGACGTTATGCTTTACGGCAGGGGCGCGGGAGCGTTGCCTACGGGCAGCGCCATAGTCGGCGATGTGATTTACTGCGCTACGCACCCTAATTTCAGGTATTCCACATTTAAAAACACCGAGGAAGCCGATCCTAACACAAAGTTTATAGATAACTTTAAAAGCGCCTATTATATAAGGCTTAGCGCGCACGACAAAGCGGGCGTGCTTGCAAAAGTTTCTTCCATTTTCTCAAGGCACAATATTTCTGTCGCTCAGATGATTCAGGAAGAAGACGTTACCGCAGACGGCAGAGTTCCTTTAATATTTATTACGCATATGACAAAGGAAAAGAGCGTAAACAAAGCTGTAGAAGATATAAACTTAAGCGACGTCGCCGACGTTGTTTCGGTAATAAGAGTAGTTTCTTAAAATTTAAAAATATTTTATAAGGCAGAGCAAACGCTCTGCCTTAATA
>JAJPXK010000153.1 GCA_021205485.1 Clostridia bacterium
TTGCCATGAAATTCGGGATTACGGTGATATAAATTGCCGCAAATTATGTCCTGAAATATGGTTAAGGAGGAAAAATGAAAAAACTTTACAAAGCGGTTCTCGCTGTTTTGGTTTGCGCGACGTTCGCAGGCGTTACGGGTTGCACCACTACAGGCGATACGTCTTCTACAGATGATTCGTCTGCCTCGTCATCGTCATGCACGCAGCATGTAGACGCAAATAGCGACGGCATCTGCGATCAGTGCGGCGAAGTAATCGACAGCAGTTCGGATTCCGGCGATCCTACGGAAAATGTTTTGCTTACAGGCATCACTGTGTCCACGGACGATGAAGAGAATGATGGAAGCATCGCCTCGCCTTACGCGTTAAGCGTAGCGCAGGGCAGCTCGATCACCGTTTCTTATGCCGTAAGGCCGAGCAACGCCACCGACAAAACTATTAACTGGACGGCCGGCAGTGTCGCTGGCGGCGTATTCACTGCAAGTACCGACAGCGGTCTGAGTTTCAGCGACAGCGGCACAAGGCTTACTATAACTGCTTCCGAAGCTGCAACATCGGCCGTAGTGCAAGGGCTTGCCGATGACGGCAGCGGCGTAAGCGTATATTTAAGCGTTTCGGTAGTGGCTTACCAAGCGGTTACGTCTATAACTTCTTCTGCCCTTTTAGAAGATGAAACGGGTGAATACGACTATGTATTCACGACCGCTTTAGGAACGCAATGGGATATGAGCGGCGACATGCTTGACAGAGGAGTACAGCTTCTTGAAGGCAACGTAATGTCAGGGCTTCAGGCGCCCCGCAACCTTACATATTGGCCGACATTGCACAATTTCGGCATAACGGTTAACCCCGACGGGGCGACAGATTCGTCTGTGGTTATATCTTATTCCGACGATTCAGTTTTAAAACTTGATATAGACGGCACATGGAGCGCTCTCAGCGTAGGAGAAACGGTTATTACCGTATCATCCTATTCTGAACCTGATGTGCAGATGACAATAAAGGTAGAGGTACAGGATTCTCTTTACGCGGGCATTCTTCAGTCAGAGTATGACGAAACTGAAACATCAACCCTTACGTCATGGGATCTTGACTCCGACCACGGCACCGACGCGCAGTTCGCAAGATACGACGACTGGCATCTTGTAATGGTTCAGTCTAACGAAACAAGGGGCTCCACGGGTATCGACTACAACCAGAAAATATTCTACATGGGCGAATCTACCCGCCCCTACGGCATTGACCTTGAAAATAACGTCGCGACAACCGACGGCAGTCTGACTACTGCGGCGTCGCTTATGTGGGCAAAGGTTACAATACCCGAAAGCGCCCTTCAGTTTGATCTTGTTATCGGCAACAACGATAAAACGCATGGCCAATACAGAGTACTGTTTGTAAGCGAAGACGGCGCTGTAACCGAACTTACCGACGGATGGCAGGGCTTCGCTACCGCTTCAACTTCTTCAACGGTAAAACTTGACGTTCCCGAATCTATACGCGGGACAACAGGCGCGATGGTAGTTGAACACAGGGTAACCGAATACAACAACAATGCAGAACTCCAGATTAAAAAGCTCTGGTTTGAAGGTCAGGTTGACGTAACGGGCATAGAGTTCACCGATAAGACCGAAAGCACGCATAACCCGGGCGATACATTCTATGTAACGGCGAGCGTTACACCCGACAGCGCGACGGAAGACGGTGTTATATACTCAGTTCAGGAAGGCACAGAAGGAGTTACTGTTGATTCAGAAACAGGCCTTGTTACCATCGCTGAAAACGCTGCTTCAGGCACATACTATATTATAGCCACCGCTGCAGCAGATTCTTCAATTACGGCGACTTACACACTTACCGTGACTGAGGGTGAAATTGTAATAACCACATGGAGCGGCAAGACAGAAATTACAGAGGCGTGGTCGCTTTCTGGTACAACCGACTCGGGCGTAGGCGAAGGCGCCGACCTCACCAGTGCGAATTCATATTGGTACAACACTGTAACGCTTACCGACCTCAACACGCTTGCCGTACAGGCGAGGGTATTCGTCCGCGGCGGCGAAACAGACCCTTGGATGTATGTTTCCGTAGTAATTGACGGGCAGGAGACGGTGATTAAGGCTTACAACAGTACAGAAAATTATGTCGTTCTCGACACGACCGACTCCACATACGACAGCTTTGTAACATACTGGTATGATCTTTCGGCTTATAAAGGTCAGACGGTAGAGTTAAGGATAGGCATCTATCAGGGCACGCATTGCGTTATAGGCGACATAGCTCTTTCATCGGTAGAACAGCAGCAGCTTGCAACCCCCGTAGTTTCAATATCAGAAAATGTAGTTTCGTGGAGCGAGGTAGAAAATGCCGACGGCTACGCGATATATATCGACGGTACTCTTGCGACGACCGTTACCGATGTAAGCTATACTATTACAATTACAGCAATAGGCAGTTACAGCATAACCGTACAGGCTGTAAGCTCTACTTACGGCTACACCGACAGCTCGGCGAGCGAAGCCGTTACGTACACGCTTGACAGCGAACCCGAAGTTCTTGCTGCTCCCGTTCTCATCTTAAACGACAACGTGGTTAGCTGGGACGCAGTAGAAAACGCCGTATCTTACGAGGTATACGTAAACAGCAAATTGGTTTCTGAACAGACCGCAACGTCTTACACAATAACAAATACCGATATAGGCGAATACGCCGTAACGGTAATTGCGGTAGGCAACGGCGCAACGTACACAAACAGCGCTGCAAGCGAAGCTGTAACTTTCTCTATTACAAAGCTCAACGAAAGAACAAATAGCTGGACGAGCAAGGGCTCTGAAAATACCGAAATAGAGGATAACTGGTCGCTTTACGGCACCTGCTGGGGTTCAAGCGAAGGCGCAGATATCACAGCGAATTCTTACTGGTACGGCACTATAGATTTAACGGGGCTCGATACTCTTTCGCTGGACGTAAGGCTCTATGCCCGCGACGGCGAGACCGACCCCTACCTGTATGTATCCGTGGTTGTTGACGGCAACGAGACTATTATAAGGGCTATCGGCAGCGACAGCGATTACATTGTTATGAGTTCTGCTTCTGGCAGCGTTTACGACAGCTTCCAGACCTTGACATACGACCTCGCCGCATATATTGGCCAGACGGTTGAAATAAGGGTAGGCATTACGCAAGGCAGCCACTGCGTTATAGGTTCGATAGAATTTTCTTACGACGGTACGATAAACAGGACCGTGAATAGCTGGACAGACAAAACTGCTATAGTAGACGCATGGTCGCTTTCGGGTACGTATGACTCGGGCGTAGGCGAGGGCGCCGACCTCAACAGCGCAAATTCCTACTGGTATGCAAAGATAGATCTCACCGATCTTGATACCCTTACATTGCAGGCGAGAACTTTCGTCCGCGACGGCGAGACAAACGCTCACCTCTACGTATCTGTAGTGGTTGACGGAGAAGAGACGGTTATAGCTGCAAACGGCAGCGAATCAAACTATGTCGTAATAGACACAACCGATTCAACATACGACAGTTTCCAGACTTACACCTACGATCTCACCGCTTATGAAGGTAAGACGGTAGAAATCCGCATAGGCATTTACCAGGGCACACACTGCGTTATAGGCTCAATAGAGCTTTCTTAAATCAAATAAAAAAGTCCGCGGCGATTGTCGCCGCGGACAGATTTAAGGTTAAAATCTGCGATAAGCGGATTTATCTTAAATATTAGACAAAGACTAAACTCACGGAGGCTATTATGAAGAAAAAAATAGTATTATTATTCAGCATTATATTGGCTATGGTATGCGTTATGTCATGCTTTGTCGCTTGTGATGATAATTCTGGCACAGAGGACGATCTTACCGGTTCCATTACCGTATGGTGGCCGGGCGGCTCAACCTCTACCGAGGCTGCCATAACCGAAGCTAAGGAGAGATACGAGGCGGAGCACGAAGACGTTACAATAAATATAGTATTCCAGAGCACAAGCGACTTTTACGCAAGTTACACAATGGCGTTGATGGGCAAAAGCTATCCCGACGTTGCTTATGTAGACCACGTTTATGTGCAAAGGCTTGCTTATGACGGGCTCATTTCAGATTTAAGCGCTTTAGGGCTCGATTCACTGAAAGATACTTATATAGACTCGCTGTGGGAACCTAATCTGTACAACGATACGCTTTATGCTCTCCCTATGAGCGCAAACGTGCTTACCCGTGTATACAACAAAGCGCTTTTATCCAAAGTTTTAGGGAGGGAATTTACCGAAGACGATCTTCCCTCTAACTGGGAAGAATATATCGCCCTTGGCGAACTTATCTCACAGTACAACACCGATAATAATCTTACGGGCAACAATAAGCTTTACCTTACAACCATTCCCGCAGGTACGGGCAACGAATCTATGGGCGCCATGTTCTTCCTGTCTTATTCGGCGAGGGAGGGCGCAACTCTTATGAACGACGACCTTACCGAAATGACTTTGTCGTCAGAAGGAAACTTCAGCGCGGCAGAAAAAATAAAGTACCTTGCGGATAACGGCTACACAACCACGACTTTCAGCGAAAGCGGTTTTGAAAACGGCAGGGTGGCATTCATAGAGATGGGCCCTTGGAAGCTCACCGACTATTCAAGGATAGACGCCGCGAGCGACGACATTGATTATGGTTATTCCACGGTAATGCCCTTTGAAGACGGCGGGGATATATCCTCGGCTTTAGGACTGTATTCGCTCGTTATTACAAAAAAGAGCGCCAAACAGCAGCTTGCTGCAGACTTTATCTCGTTTGTAACCACAGACACCGAGGTACAGCTCGCGCATAATACCGTGCAAAACCTTATGCCTGTAACAAAAGTCGCCATACAGGACGAATATTATCAGGCGGAGGAGTGGCAGGTGTTTGTAGAACAGCTCAACTACTGCGTAGCCCGTCCCGGGTCTGCCGCATGGTCTACCATAGAAAAATATCTCGCCGAGTACGTCACGACGCTTATAAACGGCACCCGCGACGTGGATTATCTTTACACCCTTCAGGCGGCTCTTACAGAAAAGCTTGAAGATCTGGAGGATTTATAATGTCAGAAGAAAGGGATATGACTATCGTACAAAAGGACGGCAAATTAAAAAATTTCAGACACCGCCACCGCAATGAGATAAAGGCATATTCCCTGCTCGGCTTTCCCTTGGCATGGTGGACGCTGTTCTTTGTAGTGGCTTTCGTCACAATGCTTATATTCAGTTTTACCGACGTATCGTTAAGCAAACTTGCAAGCGGTTCCAAAATTTCGTTCACCCTCGACAATTACCGCAGGATGTTCGATTTTTCCCTCGGAACAAAGTTTGACAACGAATTCTGGGAAAGTTTATGGGTTACCGTAAAGTGGATGCTTGTTATGACCGTAGGTAACAACGTTATGGCGCTTTTATGCGCATTTCTGATCAGTTCGCTTAAGCGTGGCAGACGTTTTTTCCTCGGCCTTTTGTTCTGGCCCTCGCTCGTATCGGCGGTAGTCGGTTCAGACGTAACAAAACTCGTCTTCAGTTCAGAAAGCAGCGGCCTTGCAAATAAAATACTTATGGCTTTCGGTCACGATCCTATAAATTGGCTTACAGACGAGCAATTTGCCCTTATATCTTTGATGATAATGCCGTTTTTCTTAGGTTTCTGCACCAAGATGCTCATATATTATTCATCTATAATTTCTATCCCGTCGAGCTATCAGGAGGCGGCTGTATTAGACACAAACAGCAGGTTTAAGATCTTTTTCAAGATTACGCTTCCGCTTATGAAAAACGCTATAATACTCAACGTGCTTCTTTCTGTAATAGACGGATTTAAGATTTTAGGACCAATGCAGCTCATAACTCAGGGCGGCTACGGCACTGAATCTTCTATGCTTTACATCTACAATACCGCTTTTGAAGACGGCGCGATAGGCAGAGCCTGCGCGTATGCGACAGTGCTGTTCCTGATAATACTTGTATTTACGCTTATACAGCGTAAGTTCTCGGGTAAGGAGGTGGAGGATGTCGAGTAAGGCAAAACAAAACTCTTCCGACGGCGGAACGCCAAAAATGAAGACGATAAAAAAAACACGATCAAAAAAACGTAGCGCTATCGTTTTTCAGGTGGTGTGCATCCTTATTTTAAGCATAATAGCGTTCTGCCAGATTTTCCCTTTCTTTTTAAAGGTGGTAGATTCACTGCAAGATCCCGAATTTATTCCGGATAGCGATAAGCTGTATCTCTGGCCAGAAGACGCGACTTTGGAAAACTACCTTACAGCCATGCAGGTAAGCGGTTTCTGGAAGGCCCTCGCCAATACATTGTTTGTATCTATAGTGTTTACGGCGATAAGCCTTCTTATAGCGATAGTGGTAGGATACGCGCTTGCCAAATTGCAATTCAATGGCAAAAAACTTGTAAGCAATCTGCTTTTGTGCACCAT
The DNA here is from genome assembly GCA_021205485.1 of Clostridia bacterium. Lineage (GTDB taxonomy): Bacteria > Bacillota > Clostridia > Christensenellales > Borkfalkiaceae > Coproplasma. The sequence continues at coordinate 6,460 of JAJPXK010000153.1, forward strand.
GATGGTACCCGGCGAAGTTTTGATGATTCCTAACTATATACTCGTCATGGAGATGGGGCTGAATTACTCCATATGGGGTTTGATACTCCCCGGCATTGTCAACGTCTTCGGCATATTCCTTGTAAGGCAGTATATGTCAAATATACCAAGGTCAGTTCTTGAAAGCGCCGAGGTGGACGGTTGCGGCGAAATACGAAAAATTTTCCAGATAGTGGTACCAATGGCCAAGCCCGTCCTCATTACTTACGTAATACTTACGTTTGTAAGCTCGTGGAACGACTATCTGTGGCCTATGATAATGCAGGCGAGCGGCAGTCAGGTAGAGACGTTGCAGCTTATAATGTACAAGTTCTACCCGGGGCTCGGCAACTACGCCGACGGGTTTGTACGTTCTGCGGGCATGATACTTATAACTATTCCTATTATAATAATGTACCTCATATTCCAGAAGTATTTCTTAAACCAGAATAACCTCAGCGGAATAAAATAAATAAACAAAAGGAGGATAATATGACGAAAAAACTCGGCTATAAAAAGCTGTCGGCGTTGTTGGTTGCGTTGGTGCTAAGCTTTTCAAGTTTTACAGCTATAATAAGCGGCTGCACAAATAATTCCGAAACCAGCGACAGCTCTGGCGGTACTTCAGGTACAGAAAGTTCAGGCAGTTCAAGCTCGTCCGGCGGATCGTCAGATACCGAAACAGACAGCAGTTTTTCTTATTTCAACACAACCGCTATGAACGCCGATAAAAAGGTGTACGTGCTCAACAACACGTCAGAGGGATATTCCTATTCCAACGACTTGGTGTTTACCTGTCAGGCTATACAGGGGCTGTTCGCAAGGAAGGAGGTTACTTTCTATCTTGACAGCCACTATATGACCAATGGCACAAATGTAGATATGTACTACCTTGAAGAGGCTTGCGAAGAATACGGTATAACGTATGAAAGCATATCCATAGAACAAGCCATAGAAATGTATGTGGATGCATGGGACGAATACGTTGCCGACGGTACATGGGGTTCAGATATTCCCCTTGAAGATTACAACAACATTACGGGAGTAAAGGCGTATACCGAAACTTCGGGCAACGGTTTTTCTACTCCGGGATACATCATATATAACGAGGGCGACTCATCGGTAAACGTAGCTGCCACGCTCTGCGGCATAACAGGCTTCATCCCTATTACCGAATCTTATGTTGAAACTGCGCAGAGCCTCGGACTTGAAGAAAAATTCAACGTTGACAGCGCCGCCCTGACTTATAAATGGCTGTTTGAAAACGTCATGAGCGAACTCTCTACCGAGGGCCTCATACATCAGGACTATACAACCTCGGGCGAGACCAACAGGTATTTAAAAGACTACGGCATATGCAATAAATACTTCCATATTTATTACGACGACGTCTCTATATACAGCACCGCGTTCAAAAAGACGCTGCACAGCTTCTTAGACGCTAATTGCCCTATACTCGGCTACGCTTATTCCGAAGATTCCGACGTATCTTTCTTCTCGCAGTACGGCCAGTTTCTCGTGCCTACCGACTACACCTGCAACCTGACTTTCCTTACGGCTGATATATTTGCAGGGCAGACCTTTACACAGCCTAACGACGACTCGGAGGAAGAGGCTGATCCGAATAAGCACTATGTGGCGTTCGTGGTATCTGACGGCGACAACGCAACCTACTGGCAGAACACGGCGGCGTTTGCGACAAACTATATGAACGCCTCCGGCAGGGAAAACGACGACTTCGCCGTAACTTGGTCTATGACGCCTATACTTGCCGACCTTATGCCCTCGGTTATTTCCAACGTTTATAACAACGCCGCCACCGAAAACGATTATTTCTGCGCTCCCGTATCGGGGCAAGGCTATATCAACGCGGGCGACTTTGCGGCGCAGAGCGACGGCGAGTACTTTGACGACTATACAAGCAAGCTCGATGTATATATGCAGAAGGCAGATATGTCGGTAGTCACAGTAATAGGCGGCAATTCGCAGGGCAACTTAACTTCTGTGCTTGAAGGGTATGCAAGCTGTTCAAGCGTGTCGGGCGGCATCGTGTACGACGGCAATAAGTACTTCAGCACAAACCCCGGCGGCGTAATATGGATAGACGGCAAGCCGTTCGTCCAGCCACGCGACAGCCTGTGGGAGACAACCCCCGCATATATTGCGGCAAGGATAAACAGTTACCCTACAGATATAACCTCTATAGACGGCTACACGATAGTAAATGTTCACCCCTGGAGCCATTCCTATTCCGACATACGCACAATAGTAAATATGCTCAACGACAACGTAGAGGTGGTAAGCGTTGACAGAATTATACAGATGATGACCGACAACATTACCGATAAATCAAACACGACGTCTTTTGACGTTCCCGAACTCAACGGCGTAAGCATAACCACAGATTATCTTGAACAAAATCCCGATCTCATTCCCGTAGATCCTCTATATAACGACTTCCTTTTATGGCAAGAAGACTGGAGCGGTTCGGGCGTAACCTACAACAATACCGACCCTGCATGCTCTAACGTAGGCGCTATATACAAGGGCAATATAAGCATAGCGGCGGGCACTACGGCGGTAAAGGAGACGTTTACCTTGCCAAGTATCAGCGATTACTGGCTAAGCTTCAGCGCGAGGTGCGACTCCACCGATCCAAGCGCCTACGCCACGTTCGACGTATATCTTACGATAGGCGGAACTAAAAAGGCTGTAATGCAGGACGTATCCGTCCGAGGAGTATCCGGAACGGAAACTCAGACGGTAACCGGCGACGGCTGGCAGTGCTTCGGTTTCCCGCTGGCGCAGTACTTCCCCGACTATCAGGGTCAGGACTGCAAGCTTGAAATTGTAGTGCATTCGGGCTCCGCGGGCATACGGCTTGATCAGGTAACATTTACCGACAGAACGCTTGACTCGGCGGTAGACCAAAGCAGCGTAGACGTATACAACAACACCTTTGAATCGAGCACCGAGGACTGGATGCTCGGCGAGCAGTACCAGACCAGCCAGTATTACTGGTGGGATGTAATAGACCGCGAATCGCTCACTCCGACCAACGCTATACAGATAGACTGCTCTGACGGCGGCGGCGACGAAAAGCGTAACGGCAACACAAATATGTGGATGGCTAAAAACTACACCCTGCCCGAAGGCGACGACATTACATTAAGCTTCGGCTTGTCAAGCGACAATGACACGGGCGCGATGATTAAAATTTCGCTGTATGTAGACGGCTACTATATAGTGCTTTACGACTGGCAAGTAGCCCGTACAAGCCTCAATAACACCGATATAACCATCAATCTTTCCGATCTTTATCCCGATATAGATTTCAGCGGAAAAGAGGTAACGGTTGTATTTGAAGCGAGGGACGGCGGATGCAACAACGGCGTAGGCGAGGCATGCAGCCTTAAATACTTCACAACTACCTGCAGTTAAAATTATAGGGCGTTGCCTGCCCGTATTGAAGGCAGGCAACGCTGAAAATAAAAAAAGGACATTCAAAGAGGTCCCGAAATGACAAAACTACAAAAATTTTCCGTCGTTCTGTCAACTTTAATGGCTGCAACAGCGGCGTGTTCTCTGGCGGCGTGTACCAATAAACCGTCAGACACATCATACGGCTACGACGACGATTTCACCTATTACCAAGAGATGGTCATGAACTCCGAAAAGAAGCTTTACGTCTTCAACCGAAGCGAAAGCCTTTCGTTTGACGAGCTCGTTCTGGCGGAGGCGATACAGGGCATATATGCGCGAACAGACGCAAAGTATTACCTGTATACAAGCGGTTCCTATGAAACGTGGTTAGACGACCTTGTGGATAATTACGGTTTTACTACAGAGGATATTACGCTGGAAGAGATGGTGGCAGACTATATTGCAGACTACGGCAACGGATATGTTCTGTACGACAGAGAGACTTTGCCCGAAACGGTAAACTGCGCTTGCTCCATAGCGGGCGTAACAAATTATCTCCCCGTAGATAAAAGCCTGCAGAGCGCGGCGGAAGGGTACGGCCTGGAGCTTAAAGTCGACGCTTCGGAAATGACCGAGATGGAGTGCTTCTCGCAGTATAAAGATCAGCTCAACAACACGGGGCTCGTGCAGATAGATAACGAACTGACTTATATGCGCGACTATGGCATAGCCTGCGGGTACTTCTTTATCTGGCGGGAAGGGCTTGACAGCGAAGATCTGATGTTCCGCGGCGAGGTTCACGACTGGGTAGAGGAAAATTCCCCCGTATTCGGCTGGGTGCCGAACGACGAAGCTCAGGACGTAACGGTAGCGTCGCAGTACGGGCAGTTTGTTCTTGCGAGCGATTACTGCTACAATATGACGGTGTTCGCCTGCAAAAACGCATTCGGCGAGTTCAGCTTCACTCAACCAAATAAAAGTACACAGGTTGTGGCGGAGCAGGGCAAGCACTATGTATGCATAATGATGAGCGACGGCGACAATTTGCAGACGTGGTACAACACATTCCCCTTCAGTTCAAGCTATCTCGCGGCAGAGCGCGGCGACTTTGCGATGGGGTGGAGCTTATCCCCTTCGCTCAGCGACTTAGGGCAAAACGTGCTCAACTATATTCAGCGCAACGCCGCCGACAGCGATTATTACGTCTGCTCGGTTTCTGGACAGGGCTATATTTATCCACAGGTTTATCCCGACCTCGAGGCCTATACTAAAGGCTTAAGCAGTTATTTAAGGCGGATGGATATGTCGGTTGTGCAGATTCTTGACTCGGGCTACAGCGCAAGCGTTATAGAGGCTTACTCAAAAATTCCCGAACTTACGGGCGGCATATACTGCTACGGCAACAAATATCAGGAGGGCAACGGCTCGGTTTACTGGGCAAACGACAAACCTTTTGTATCCATAAGGGAATCGCTGTGGAATGCCGACGTTGCGGCTATGGCGCAGCGCATCAACAATTACGCAAAGGATCCTACCTCGATAGAGGGCTACACGGCTATAAACCTTCACCCGTGGTCTATGACCTATCAGGACGTTGAGGAACTTGTATCCCTTCTTGACGACGATGTGGTGGTTGTTACGGCGGACGACTTTATCCGCCTTATTACAGAAAACGTTCCTCACGTGGATGTTATAAGATAAAAACTATATTACGGAGCTATAAAAAATATGAAAGAAATTCATTTAATCAACGGAACACACTGGGACAGAGAGTGGCGCCATACAGCCGAACAAAGCAAATTAAGGCTGGTAGATCTGGTAGACAATATCATCAATTTACTTGAGACGAAACCTCAATACCAATACTTTTGCATAGACGGCGGGACAATAGTTTTAGAAGATTATCTTACAGTACGCCCCGAAAACAGGCAGAGGATAATAGACCTTGTAAAGGCTAAGCGTATATTTATAGTAAATTGGTATACTCTGCCTGAAACTAATACAGTCGCCCCCGAATCGCTTGTGCGTAACCTCCTCTGGGGACACAGAATGGCGGAGGAGCTTGGCGGCGGCATGAAGTCGGGCTATACAGCTACATCATACGGCCAGCCTTCGCAGCTTCCTCAGTTATACCAGGGGTTCGGCATAACCGACGCGATATTCTACCGCGGCACAAACAAACATGTACTCACGCCTTTATTTGTATGGGAAGGGGCGGACGGCAGCAAGCTTGACACTTTGCGTACGTTTGACGAAGTTACCCGCACCAACTGGTTTTTCTACGTGCACGGACCCGCAGTTCTCGGCAAAGGCGAAAAGGATCTTACATATACCTACAATAAAGAGCAGTTGCCCGTACATATGGCGGATATGAAGTCGTACGAAAAGGCGTTTACCCTTCTTCACGAAGATTTTGATTATATCCACGATACGGAGGTGCAAAAGAAGGCTCTCGACAGACTTTTGCAGCAGGCTGAGCCCTACGCGATAGGTCAGCATGTTCTCGCCCTCAATATAGAGGACAACGACGAGCCCTACAGGTATTTGCCGGAACTTGTAGAGGATATGAACAAAATTTACCCCGGCGAGGTAGTCATAAAACAGGAAAATTTCGATGAGTACATGGCTGCCATAAAGAACGTAAAGGGGTATAAAAAAGCTGTACACAAGGGCGAGCTGAGGTACACCACCATGGAGTACAACAACTTTAACGCTCTGCTTGGCGCGACGCATTCTTCACGCATTAAAATCAAGCTTCTGAATGACGATTGCGAGAACAATCTTCTGAACATCGCCGAACCTCTTTCGGTGTACGCGAGCGTTTACGGCAAAGAATATCCTCGCTCAAATCTCAACAGGGCATGGGAATCGCTTCTCAAATGCCACGCGCACGACTCCATATGCGGGGCGGCGGTAGACAGGGCGCATGAGGACATGCTGTACAACTTCTCGCTCGCAAAAACGGTTGCCGAGGAATGTACAAACAGGGCTGCTATGAGCCTGTTTGGCAATATAAACACCAAAGACGCGTTTAAAGAAAACGACCACACGCTCGTATTCTATAACACAATGCCGTTTGCGAGAAAAGAAGTTGTCGAGATTGTTGTAGATACCCCTAAGACGAGCGGCGGGGCTACCGATATAGGTATAGGCGGCGCGGCCGACTGCGGCGACTTCTACGACATAGTAGACGCCGACGGCAACAAAGTACCCTATGTAGAACTCTCCCGCGACGATATCTCTATAGGCGTGGAGAGGGAGCTTGACACCAAGGCTATAAAATTCAACGCCGAAAGGAAGCGTATACTTGTAGAGGCAGAGGTTCCTCAGAACGGCTACGCAACCTATGCGCTCCGCTTTAGACAGCCTGAGTTTGCCTACCATCCCGAAATTATGGACGACCGCAAACTTATCGCGAGGGACGGCGGCATTCTTGAAAACGAGTATATCAGGGCAGAAATAAAGAGCAACGGCACATTCGATTTAACCGACAAAATCACCGGCAGGGTGATGGCTGGGCAGCACTACTTTACCGATAACGGCGAAGTTGGCAGCGCGCACATCAGCGCAATACCAAAGCGCAATGCAACCTATACATCAATAGGCGGCAGCGCAAAAATAACCATGCTCGAGAGCAACGCGCTCCGCGGTTCATTCAAAATAGAGCTTGAGATGATTCTTCCTGCGGCAGCCACCGTAGACGGCGACGATCGCACTCGCGAAATGAAGTCTCTGCCAATAACCACGGTGCTCACGCTTGAAAAGGGCTGTAAATACTTAAAGGCGTGCACTACGGTAAAAAATGAAATCCGCGACCATAAGCTTGTAGTAAATTTCCCCTCGTTTGTCAAGGCAGACTATGTGGATAGCGAAAGCGCATGGGACGTGGTAAGCCGTACAGTCAGATGGCGTGACCATAAGGATAATTTCGAAGGTTTTGTTCCCTTCCAGCCTATGCAGAACTTCGTAGATATTTCCGACGGTAAAACCGGCTTCGCGGTATTTACCAAGGGGCTCAGGGAATACGAAATCGCCGACGATGACAGACGCACCGTGAAAATTACGCTCATCCGTACGCAGCGGGCGTATATGACGGCAAATTCCAAAATGAACGTAGAGGAGCTGGATAAGTACACAGGGCTGCATTCGTTCGGAACGCTCACTTACGAGTACGCGCTCTGCCCTCATCAGGGCAACTGGGCCGACGCCGAAATTCTTGCCAAGGCTTACGAAAACAAAGTGCCTTTAAAGGTTGTGCAGGGCGTCGTCACGGACGGAAATCTTCCATCAAGCGGCAGCTTTATAGCGGTATCTCCCGAAAAGAAGGTTATGCTTTCGGCATTGAAGCAGAGCGAAGACGGCAGCGGCGTAACCTTGCGTCTGTGGAACTCCACGGGCGAAACGCTTCCTCTCGACGTATCGTTTATGCTTCCCGTAAAATCGGTTGACAGAGTAAAGCTTGACGAAACATTTATTGAAAAGACGAATTTTGACGGCAAATCGTTCAGCATGGATATGTTGCCTCACAAGATAGAGACGTTTATACTTAAATTTTAACTATGAAATACGAAATATTTAATCTTGGTAAATTCGACAGCGACTGCGGCCTTTCTGAAAGGCAATGTTGCAGCGACGGATTTTTCAGAAAAGGCGAAAACGGGGTAAAGGCAATTTACGCCACAGGCGATGGCAAGGTAGAATTTATCTGCTGGGAAAACAACACTATATGCTATGTGCTTTCCGCTGTAGGCTATCCTGCATATTACCCCGTCAGACCCGTAAGCGTAAAGGCTCCTATAAAGGCGGTTCTTATGGATCTCGACGGCACAAGCGTAAGAAGCGAATCTTTCTGGATATGGATAATAGAACGCACTACGGCCACTCTTCTCGGCGACGAAAATTTCAGGCTCGCCAAAGAGGACGAACCTTTCGTCTCGGGTCATTCGGTAAGCGAACACCTCAAATACTGCATAGAAAAGTATTGTCCCGATAAATCGCTTGAAGAGGCGAGAAACATCTATTTTGACCATACTCACCGAGAGATGGATAACATTATGCATGGCAGAGGCAAGACGGATGCCTTCACCCCTTCGCCGGGGCTTAAGGATTTTCTTCTTGGCCTTAAAGAGATGGATATCAAAATAGGACTTGTAACAAGCGGTCTTTACGAAAAGGCGTGGCCCGAAATTCTTTCCGCATTCAATCAGCTTGATATGGGCAAGCCTGAAGAATTTTACGACAGCGCAATTTCGGCAGGCTTCCCCTTACGCAAAGGCAGCGTAGGCACGCTCGGCGAGCTTTCGCCTAAGCCGCACCCTTGGCTGTACGCTGAAACGGCGGCTGTAGGGCTGAATATCCCTTGTGAACAAAATTGTCACGTTATAGGAGTAGAAGACAGTTGCGCGGGAGTATGCTCGATAAGGCTTGCGGGCATTCCCGTAATAGGCTTTGCAGGCGGCAACATCAACGCGGGCGGCGCGAGGGCTCTGTGCAGCGAATACTTTGAAAATTTCAGCGATATCCTTGAATGGATAAAGCGGGTAAACGGCGTAAACTGAAATAAAGGCGTGTTAATTAACAGGAGAATATATGGCAAGTTTAAGCTTAAGGCATATTAATAAGGTATATAAAACAGATTCTAAAAAGGGCGGCGCCAAGGAAAAACCTGCGGTCTGCGACTTTAATCTCGAAATAGAGGATAAGGAATTTATAGTGTTCGTAGGCCCGTCGGGATGCGGCAAGTCTACCACGCTCCGCATGATAGCGGGGCTTGAGGATATCACCTCGGGCGAGCTGTATATAGACGGCAGGCTCGTCAACGACGTAGAACCGAAGGACAGGGATATCGCAATGGTTTTCCAGAATTATGCGCTTTACCCTCATATGAACGTCTACGCAAATATGGCGTTTTCTCTTAAGATGCGAAAAATTCCCGTGGAGGTAGAAAAGACTGACAAAAACGGCAACAAGTATACCGTGACGAAGTATAAGAAGATGTCTAAAGAAGAGATTGACCAAAAGGTTAAGTCCGCGGCAAAAATCCTTGATATCGAGGAATACTTAAAGCGTAAGCCCGGGGCGTTGTCAGGCGGCCAGCGTCAGCGTGTTGCCCTCGGCAGGGCGATAGTCAGGGATCCGAAAGTCTTTCTTTTAGATGAGCCGTTATCCAACCTCGACGCAAAACTGCGATCTGCAATGCGTACCGAAATTACCAAGCTCCATAAAAAGCTTGAAACAACGTTTATATACGTTACGCACGATCAGGTAGAGGCTATGACGATGGGCACGCGCATTGTGGTAATGAAAGACGGCTACGTACAGCAGATAGGCAAGCCTAAGTATATTTACGATCACCCCGTAAACAAGTTTGTCGCAGGGTTTATAGGTACGCCGCAGATGAGCTTTTTCTCCTGTACGCTTAACGGCGGCAAGCTGACGTTAAGCAACGGCGCTGCGCTTGAATTGCCTCAGGAGGTTCTTTCTTCGATTGTCGCTACCGAGGACGGAATGGAGGTATGGCTTGGCGTCCGCAGCGAGAATGTCCACCTTACAACTAAAGACGATAAATGCTCGTTTAAGTGCAATGTACAGCTTTTGGAGGAGCTCGGCAGCGAAACAATACTCTACGGCAACCTCGATCTCAATGAAACCGATAAGGTGGTAGACGGCGAAAACAGCCTTAAAATAGTTGCTAAAATTTCTCCTAACGCAAATTTATCGGTAGGCGATGTAGTGGATATATCCTTTGATATCGAATCGCTGCATCTCTTTGATAAACAGAGCGAAAATTCTCTCTATATCGCTTCGCAGGGCGATATCGTAGGCAGGAAAGAAGAGTAACTATGGTAAAATTACAACCTGCTATAAAAAGTTATATCTGGGGGGGCGAAAAGCTCAAAAGCTTGTTCGGCAAAACGTCCGACGGCGACATAGCCGAAAGCTGGGAGCTTTCCGTTCACCCGGACGGTGAATGTTACGCTTTCAGAAAACCGTTTTCCTGTTATCTTGAAGAGCATAAATACGCAGTGGACCCCGACGGCGGAGGGCTTGGCATACTTATAAAATTTATCGACGCCAATTCTAACCTATCGGTACAGGTTCATCCCGACGACAATTACGCGAGGATACACGAAAACGACAACGGCAAGACGGAAATGTGGTATGTCATAGACGCTGACGATAATTCGGGCATATATTGCGGTCTTAACTGCGATGTAGACCGCGATGCCTTTATACAAAGCGTATACAGCGGCGATGTCGAAAAATATCTCAGATTTATACCTGTCAAAAAGGGCGATTGCTTTTTAATCCGTCCCGGCACGGTACATGCGATATGCTCGGGTTGCCTTATATGCGAGGTGCAGCAGAGCAGCAACGTCACGTACAGGATTTACGACTACAACCGTATAGGTAAAGACGGAAAAAAACGTCAGCTTCATATAGACAAGGCAGCCGACGTAATCAACTATAAAAAAGGCGGCAACGAAAAAATAATAGGCAAAGTAGTTAATTGCGGAGATTCTGCGATACGCTCTCTTGCAAGTTGCGATTATTTCAGTTGTAAAGAGCTTACCTTGTGCGGGCAATATACCTGCGGAAGCGACTTGTCGTTTACGGCAGTCAATGTAGTGGCCGGCGATGGACAGATAGACGGTACCTCGTTTTCTGCGGGAGACAGCTTTTTTATCGACTGCGGGGAAAAGGCTGTCCTCTGCGGCAATGCGACGTTGATACTTACAACAAAGTAAATTGGAACATAGATCTCCTTATTATCACATATAAAAACAAAAGCAACGGATATTGTCTGTTGCTTTTGTCTTTTGCAAAACGATTTTAAAATGTAATCATGGCAAAGGAAGGTTCTTACGCCGAGGTGGAGTGTTCGGCGATAATCCTGCCTGTTTCGCCGTTTACAAGGTAGGCCTGAATATTTTTATCCCTGCCGCACACCCCTACGTAGTAGTAACACCTTTCGTCAAACAAAAGGCGTATGTAAATTTCCCCGCAAAAAATGCCGTTTTCGGTCTTGCTTTCAAACAAAGCTCCGTTGTGTTCTATTACGCATTCAAGGGCGTTTTTGCCGTCCATCACCCCTTCCGAAAGTACGCTTACAAGCGTATATTCGTTACGTTTTCCGTCCGTATCGAGCGTTGCTTCCAGCGAGTCCGTTTCAAACCCGCCGGAAAAACTTATGTACCAGCAGTCCTTTACCGTCATATAGCTCATTTCTCCGCCTGAGCCGTCGATATCAACCGAAACGGATGAATAGTTCTTTTCAAATTTCGCGTAAATTTCTATAAGCCCGTTCATCTCGCCCTTTATCCCGTCGGCGGCGTAGGGCGCTTCCCTTTCAGAACAGTAAACCTTGATTTCCTCGCTGTCGCCGCTGTATAAAAACACGTCGTATCTCAGTTCAGAGATGTAGTCAGAGTAGTCTAATTTGCTCTTGCAGCCGCCTGAAGGGAGGGCGAATACCGCAAAAAGGCATATCAGGCAAAAAAATTTCTTCATAATACAATATATTGTTGTTTTTAACGTTTATGAATGTTTTTCAAACAGTTGCATTTTATTCTTACGTGTGATAAAATATCTTAAATACCCTTTAGGATAAATTTTACATTGGAAGTCGAAAGGCTTTGAAGAAGTACGTTTTAGGAAAAATCGCCCTGCTTACTTTAGGGCTGGCAATAGCCGCAAGCATAGTTGTTTTCGCCTTTTTGTCGTTTGCCGCCCCAGGCGTAATGGCGGGCTGGTGCGAAAAGACGGGCAATTATTCCCTCGCCGCAACCTACTCGTCGCTTCTTTACAAATATACGGGCGACGTTGAAGACGCCGACCGCTGCGTAAAGGACAGCATACTTTCGGGCAAAGAGCAGCGTATAACCGAATACGGCGTACAATTTATCGACCATGACGATTTTGAAGAGTACTGCGATTCGCAGGACGAATATTACCTTGAAAACTACGGGGTGACTTACAGCTATAAACAATACATTTACGGCGAAATTGCCTCGGCGTATTATTCCTTAGGCGACACGCAATACGCCATAGGCTGCGCCATAGAGGCCCTCGACCCTGATTTTGACCGCGCGGCATATACCGTCGACGGACAGGCTGCGTATACGATAGACGGCTTTGCGTACGGCAACGCGCTGATAACGCTGTCGATAAAAGTTATAAACAATTCTGACGGCGAAGCGGCGTCGTATATCGCCGCGGGGCTTGAAAATATAGCGGCGGAGGGCGAAGCAA
>JAJPXK010000006.1 GCA_021205485.1 Clostridia bacterium
CCCATAGGCTCCGCCCATTCAAGGCGGACAACCGTCTGGTTTGACTTGGTGGCAAGGTTGGCGATATACACTATCAAATCGTAATTATTGTAAATATCGCTTACGGGCGTCGCCATACCTTCCCATCCGCCCGACGGGGCAAATATGGTAACTTCAAACCCCTGCGCCTTAAACTTTTCTATAAGTTTATCAGCCGCACCGACGGATATGCCGTTGCTTGTAGCGCTTGCCGCGCCTTCCTTTTTATATATAAGCACACGCTTATACCTTTGCGGCGTGAGCGGCAGCACTCCCTTCTGCTCCTTTACGAGCGTGATAGATTTATCGGCGACTTCGCTTGCTATCTTTTTATTTTCCACGCAGCCCATTATCTTTGCCGCGGCTTCCCTGTCGGGGATAAGTTTGCCTTGTTTCTGCTTTTGCGGAAGTTTTAAAGCGGCTTTTAAAGCTAAAATACGCGTTACGGCTTCGTCAAGCCTTTCGGCGGTAATTGTGCCGTCGTCAACGCCAGCCGTCATAAAGCGCACGTCTTCTTCAAGATTTTTGGTAAACAGGAACATATCGCATCCGGCGGCTATAGTAAGCGGCACCGCCTTTTCGCGCGGAAGTACGGTACCCATACCCGCCATTGTGGTTGAGTCAGTTACAATAAGCCCGTTAAAGCCAAGCCTTTCGCGAAGTAGCCCGTTTAACAGTTCCTTTGCGATAAGTCCGGGTTTTATATCCCCGTCTTTAAGCGACGGGTCTAACTTTTTAGACCACGCGGGCTGCATAATGTGCCCCGTCATAACGGTAAGCGCGCCGGCGTCTATACTTGTTTTATATGCCTTTCCGTAGGTATTTTCCCACTCTTCGCAGGTAAGGGAATTGACGGACGCCAGAAGGTGCTGATCTCTTTCGTCCACGCCGTCGCCGGGGAAATGCTTTATAGAAGCGGCTATGCCGTAGCTTTGCACCGCCTTTACGTATTCACAGCCGAACTCCGCGACCGTCTGCGGGTCAGAGCCGAAAGTTCTTGTGTTTGTTATGGGGTTATGAAAATTATAGTCGATGTCTATAATAGGCGCGAAAGCCCAGTTTACGCCTATTGCCGAAGCCTCTTTGCCGACAATTTCGCCCAGGGCTTTGGCGTATTTTTTGTCGCCCGTGGCGGCTATTCCAAGTTCGCATCCCACGCGCGTGCCTTCTATACATGTCTGATTAAGCCCCGCCTCTAAATTAGCCGAAATGAGAAGGGGAATTTTTGCGTGTTTTTGCAGTCTTTCAACAGTGTTGCAACACTCGTCAAGGTGCATAGTGCGCAGCATTACGCCGCCCACTTTAAGACCGCCTGCAAGGTATGCAAGATAATTTTCGTCGTCGGTATAAGTTATAAGGCAAAAAAGCTGGCTTATCTTTTCTTCCTTCGTCATACCGTTTAAGGTATCCTGCACCCACTTTATATCACTATCTGAAAGATAGAACGGTTTTGATTTTAAATTAAGCATTTTCTTTCTTCTTGTTGTCAGTTTTATTTTTCAGCTTTTCGCGCCATTTTTTAAAGATTCTAAGCGTTACTATATCCTTGCATAACTGTTCGTTGTTTAAGAAAATAAGGAATACAACGAGCATTACGGCAGTAATTATCGACTGCGTTGTAGCGTCCACTTCCGCCGAGAACAGCGCAAACACGGAGTTGAGCATAGACATACATATAGCCGCGAGCAGATAGCCCAGCTTATCGTTGGAAAATCTGCCGATAAAGCCGCCTATGAACATAGGCAAGAACGCCGTGAACATTATGCTTATAGAGCCGAAATTTAATACGCTTGAACTTATAAGCGTGTTTCTTGCCGCCTGTATAAAGCCCACCGTACCCATAAGCGCGCCGCATATAACGTAGCACCATACGGCATTGGATACTTCCTTTATGCCCGTGTTTACGGACACGTTTTGCCCTTCGCGCAGGGCTTTGTATTTGTAACCGAAGTTAGTGCGGTCAAATATAAAATAGATAAGGGCAAGCGCGATAATAATTATTATAAACGAGTAGTACCAGCCGTTGTTGAAGTTGGTCATCGAGTCGTTGCGCACTTCGCTCATAACGTAAGAGCCGCCCGTAAGCACGAAGCTAACTCCTTCGTAAATTAAGGTTACGCCCAGAGACGTAATTATAGGAGGCAGTTTTAAAAGAACGTAAAGCCCGCCCGATATGCCGCCGAGTATGGCGCCTACCACTATGCACAAAAGAAGCATAACAAAGGCGCTGCCGCTTCCGCCCGCCATCATTTTATACGACAGCTGCGCGCTTATTATAGCCGAAAGCGTTGCGATAGAGCCGAGCGAGAAGTCGAACCTGCCGCTTCCGAGATTTATTGAGAGCGCGAACGTGGTAAGCATTACTATTGCTGCGTATGAAACGAAGTTAGAAAAAAGCAGACTTGACGAAAACAGCGTTTTTCCGCCCGCCGCGCATATAATAAGCAGCACGGCGCACATAACAACGGGTATTGTAAGAGTGCCCGCGGTGCGTATGCCTATATTTTTTAATTTATCTTTATTAAGCAGGTTGCCCATAATTTACCTCCGCTTATCTTTTTCCGCGTTGCCGCCCTTTACGGGCGGCAAACGGAAAACTTGTTGTGTTTTGATTATGACGCCGAGGGCGTTCTATCTAATT
>JAJPXK010000194.1 GCA_021205485.1 Clostridia bacterium
TTTATTGATTTTTTAGGTATTTTGCCTCGATTTTAGCCCTATTTTAAATCGTGTACCAAAATGTACCAACCCATTTTAAAAGGGCTTCAACCTCAAAATTTAAGCACCGCCTAAGCGGTGCTTATGTCTTTTTTTATATTAAATTTTATTATTACCTTAACAGCAATATATGTTTTATATTTAGTATTGCGTCAACAGAAAGGCAAGATACAAAGGTAACGTCAGTATTCTATCTGCCCTGCCAATGTTATATTGCCCTAATTTTATAGCGCCGTCAACGTGGTATTTTTCGGGGTGAGATAAAATAGTTTTAGTACTTTTTGTATTGCCTGTGGTTGATTTTACTTCTACAAGATAACAGCCGCCTTTATATCGCATAACAAAATCAATTTCGAGTCCCGAATCTTTGTGGTAGTAATAGAGTTTCCTTCCCATCTTCGTAAACACGTCTGCAATCAGATTTTCAAAGATAGCCCCCTTGTAACCATACAAATTGCCCTGCAAAATGTCGTATTGAGTACCGTCTTCAAGCATACTTACAAACAAGCCAGTGTCGTTCATATATACCTTAAAAATATCTTGTATGGAATTACCGTCCAACGGCAATTCGGGTAATTCAAGATTGTAACAGCGTGAAACTATGTTAGCATCTTCTATCCACTGCAAACTGCCTGCAAATTTTGCCGCCGTTCCACCCTTTTTAACGACGGAATATTGAAACTTTTTATTCTCTTTGCTTAATTGTTTGGGTATGGACTGAAAACACTCCCTTATAAGCGGCTTATCCTTGTCTTCGGCGTATTTTACCATATCATCTTCGTAAGAATATATGATATTGCGCTGAATCTGGAGAACGGTATTCATCTGCTTTGTATCTATAAAGTTTTGTACGACTTCAGGCATACCACCTATTACGGTATACTGTAGAAAAAGCTGCTGCATCCTGCTGTGTAATGCTTCGGGTATGGGCGTTTCATTTTGCAGGCACTCTTTTAGTTTATTTATAACCTGATCGCCTATTCCATTTGCCCAGAGAAACTCCTCAAAATCAAGCGGCTTCATTTCAACAAGCGTTTCCGAGCCGACAGGAACAGACTTTGGTTGCTTTCCGTATCCCTTTACGCCGAGAAGAGAACCCGTACATATTACATCAAATCTGCCGTCTTCCTTAAAAAATTTTAAAGAAGTACGCGCTTCGGGACAATCCTGAATTTCGTCAAGTATTATCACCGTCTTACCCGTTTCAAATATGGCTTTATCGCCAAGCAGGGCAGACATAAGAATGGTAAGGTTATCTACTTCCAGAGAGCCGTCAAAAATTTTAATATAATCGGGATTTTTTACAAAGTTTAAATATACAACGTGGTCATAATTTTTTTCGGCAAAATCAAGCACAGAAAAAGTTTTCCCGCATTGACGTTGCCCTTTTATGACAAGCGGAGTCTTTTTAGGTGTATTTTTCCAATTTACAAGGATATCTTCAATTTTCCTTTTCAGCATATCCGCACCTCTTTTTACTATCTACGGATATAGTATAACACAGTACTGAAACTTTTTCAAGGGACTTTTAATAAAATTTTGAAACTTTTTCAAACGACTTTTTTGTTCATAAAGGCAATTTTTTCAAACGAGTTTTGCTGCTATTTATCGTAAAGCAAGCATTATTGTGAATATTATATTCTATTTACCAAAAAGCTGTCAAAAAGTAATTTCGATAAACAGAACCTGCGCGGCATATCATTTACGCCAGGATTTGTGACATATTTATGCCAGATTACTGCCAAATTTGGCAGTAATCACTTCAGCACTGCACAACCTGTCATCTTGATTTTCCATAAATATTTATACGCCATTTATTCCGCCATTTCTAACATTTAAACCGCCATTTATTCCGCCAACTTCGGCGATTTTTTTAGCTACCATCCTTTTTTAGCTAAAAAATTATACGAATTTATATACTCTATAAAAGGAGAACCAACGTATTATCTAAAAAATGGGCGACTTTATATCACAAATTTACTAAAAAATGAGCGAGTTTATACTTGGTTTTACCTAAAAAATGAGCCACTATGTATTTCATTGAAAATTATCGCCCATTTGGGCGGTAATTTTCAGTAGTCTTGCATAGATAAAATCAAATCCTATTTGCGCAAATAAAAGCAACCGTTTCCAGTAATTCATCGCTGAAATCTTCAAGGTCATCCATGCATATCACGCCCTCATTTATGAACGACACAATATTTGCGATCATCTCGGATTTTGCAAGTCGGATTTGAACGCCTGAACTTTTCTTGTCCTCTCTTATACGCTTATCCAATGCCCAAAATTTTTCCGATGGCTCCCCTGTACCATTTAATATTGCGGTGTATTCTTTTATAAGCGTACCCATATATTTTTCCTGCCAATCGCCGATTTTATTTCTGAAAAGTTTCCAATCATTATCCGTGAAATTCTGCATGTATCATTATCTCTTATTCTTATTTATTCGGCATAGTTCATTATTTATTAATTCGCCACGCACTGCGTAACGAATTAAAGAATAACTTATATTTTATTTCTCTTCACTTACTTCCCAATAACCTGTTTTATCAGAACCTATGCGTCGTATTATTCCCTTATCTTTCAATGCTTTAATATGTTTTGCGACCATACGAATAGATATACTTAACCGCTCTGATATTTCCTGCCTGGTTATATTTGGTGTTTGAATAATTAAATTTAATACCTTTTGTTGCGCCATAGTAATTTTACAGGGAACTTTATCAGGAACTTTACAGTGAACCTCCTGTTCACTGTTACCGTTCATTGCATCAGCTTTTGCCCGGTCTAAAATGTTATACGGCAATATACACTGGATGAACGACGAACCGAAATGATATGCTTCCTTGCCATATTTTTTGACTACGGTGGGCACACCCTTGCCGGACTGCTCCATATAATGAAGTTGCATAAATATCTTTGCGAATTCGTCATTTACGGGTCGGCTGACTCCTGCAAAAAACTCTTCTTCCGTCATTCCCCTTTTAAGCAGTCCGTGGGATATTATTTCAACTCTATCCGCAAATCCATAAATAGCAGGCGGCGTCTGTTCAACCCAAAGGTTATGACACACCGCATTATACCACGCCTCCCTGAAAGCCGCTTCATCAAAGTACGGGGTATCAACACGCTCGCTGGCGGTAATATTCGTCTGTACAATATTAAGGATATTTAAAGCGTAATCAAGGGCATCATCCATTTGCTTAAAGATACACCCCGCAGGGAACTCTTTGCGCGAAATAAATTCTGTCTTGTCCTTTCCTCTGAACCTTACTACCTTTATAGACGTATCATTCTGGTCTGAAAGTAAAAACGCTAAATAGTTATACTGCCCGCCGCTGTTACGCAGGTTATAATTCTGCTCAAAAGCCGTTTCATTGTAATGAACATCTTTAAATGTAAGAATAGTTTTAAACTGCGAAAACGTCAAATCAAAACGGGGACTTGCTTTTTCCACCATTGTCTTTTCAGGAATGTACAAATAAGAAACAAACTGTTTTTCTATCTGTTCTTCCGTCATACTGCGATTGCTGGTACCTATACGCATATAGCAGCCGTTTGCGCTTCTGCCATACTTTTTAATATAATAAAGAGCGTTACCCTTATTTACCTTTACTTCTACTACCTGTTTGCCGTCTACAAATTTAGTTCCAAGTTCTATATATTCCTGCGGGTTGGGTAAAATTTGCGTGGTTATAATATCGGCTATGCGTTTAAGCACTTCATCTGTGTTCTCCACTCCCGTTACGCTTCCGTCATCTTCCACACCGATATAGATTGTCCCCGCCTTTGTATTGAGAAAAGCAACAAGTGATTTTTCAAACCCGTCGTTTAAAACTCTTTTCAATTCTACGGTATCTGTCTCTGTAAACTTCATACGTTCTCCGCCGCTCTTTTTTTATAATTATAACATTTATATCAGCAAATTTCAAGATTTTGAATACTGGATTTCTATCATTCCTTTTATTCGTTACCAAACTTTATATCTCTTAAAATTTATGAATATTTTTTTACAAACCTAACTTTAAGGGAAGTTCAGTAGAACTCCCCTTAAAAATGATCTGCTAAATTATTATATTTTTGGCTTGTACGTCTTTACCATTATTTCTCGCTATTGTAATATATAAATATACTAATACTTAATTATAAAAATAGTAACTTGCTTCTCCTGTAGAGTTTGTTGGCGTTGTATATACATGGTTGCTACCGCTTTCCCAGACAACATTACCATCAGAATCTTTTTTGATAAATTTAAATTCTATTTCCGTCCCTGCTGGTAGCGAAATATCAAAAAACCAATTCGGGTATTCTGCAATACTGCTTGTCGCGTTAAAAAATGCTCCTACTGCTTTATCAGTATCCCAGTTACCAAGTTCAACACAGTTGCCTACCACATATATATTTTGACCGTATTCGGTATACGCCTCCTGACAAATTAGTCTTACCGCCACCTGACTTGCCGTCAATACCTTATATTGCGCATAATCTGAAACGCTATCGCCTGACGAGGTTGTTACCACTATACTATAATATCCAGCAGAAACATCAGGGACAACGAATTTTATACAGCTATCTGACCACGAAGAAATTGTTGCCGCCGTTGTGCCGAAATTAACACTTCCTGCTGCACTTCCAAAACCGCAACCTGTAATAGTTACTGTATTGCCAGCAATACCAATTAAGGGGTCAATATTTCCTATTTCAGGACCATCTTCCGAATTTGCTACATATTGCCATACAGCACATTGCCCCGCACCAAGATAATAACTTGATATTGCACCATCACTTACGGTAAGAGTCCCGCCGCCGCAAATATTTTCAAGTATATCACCATATGAACCATCAGGCAAAGCAGTCAATGCGCCTGTTATGCTGTATCCCTGCGTGGAACTTCTGTTCACAGCTGTATATAAAACACTGTTACCGAAGGTTCTTTCATAAACCAATACATCGCTGTTTATCCAACGTTCGGTAGTTGTTCCATATGCGGCAGCAGGATTATTCTTTCTTATTGGAGCAAGTTTGGATATTATCTGATATGCCGTTGTTGACGTACTAAACGAAGGCATATCAGCTCTGTTATCTGGGTCTGAAGAACCAGTCGAATATTGCTCTGAGCCATAATAAATAGTAGGTATTCCGCTTGAAGTCATCTGTATTACATATGCCATATCGACACTACTTGATGAACTGCTTGAAAGAGTCATAAATCTGGATATATCGTGATTATCTATAAACGTAACCTGGTCGCAAATCTCGTTGTAGTCGCTTTCGGTTGCTTCTATCACGCTGTATAACTGCCGCATAGTCATATCCTGCGTTCCCAAAGCACTGCGTATAGCGTTAGCGAAACGGTAATCTAAAACGCTCATACCGCTTTCGTTTGCAAAATATTCCATCTGTGAATCGCTGTCCGTACTGCCGCTGTACCACTCGCCGAATACGAAAACATTGTGCTCCTCGTAAATACTGCTGAGCCAATTTGTCTGCCAGCCCATAGGCATATGCTTTACCGCATCAACGCGGATACCGTCCACGCCGTAATCAAGCCATAAATCTATGGCGTCCTTCAGATATTCGTCCACGGTGGAATTCATCTGGTTTAAATCAGCAAGCCCGTAAAGGCTGTGATATATACCGTTTTCCCAGGAAGAATCGTTTACCCATTCCTCGTGGTTAAAAATTCCTTCCGTGTCGTTACTGTACGTGACTACCAATTCGCCGTCGCGGTATAACGCGCCGTCTTCGGGGAATACCATATCGCCGTACTCCGCCGTGGACGTATGGTTCGGCGCGAAGTCGATGACCACTTTAATTCCGTTTGCGTGGGCGGTTTCTATCAAGGTCTTGAAATCGTCAACGGAGCCGAAGTACTCGTTAATCCTGAAATAGTCCTTCGCCCAATAGCCGTGGTAGGCGGCGCTGTTGTTTGACGGGTCTATCGAGGTTATATTCTCCACGGGCGAGGAAATCCATATTGCCGTAATGCCCAAGCCCGTCAAATAGCCGTCGTTGATTTTTTTCGTAATGCCCGCCCAGTCGCCGCCGTGATATTTGCGGTTATCCGTTGTATCGTATAGCTCGCCCGTCGGGTTATTGCTTGTATCGCCGTCAAAAAACCTGTCCGTTACTATCTGATATATTGTATCAGTGGAAAAACTTGCCGAGTTCGCCACGTCGGAATCGGCGATGCCCTCTGCGCTGTCCGTACCGCAGCCGAACGACGGCAAAATCATAACGGCAGTAAAAACAAACAAGCACAGCCACAATATAATTTTTTTGAAATTCGTCTTAATCATCACTTAAACCATATATCGTCGGCGTACTCTTTTATAGTTCTGTCGGACGAGAAATACGCCGAGTTAGCTATATTCTTTAACTGTTTTACCGCAAAACTATTGCTACCCTTGTAATCTGAATTTATTTTCAGCAGAGTCTGCACGTAGGGCTGTAAATCTGTAAGCACAAAGTAATTATCGGGCTTGTGCCACGACGCGCCTATGGTAAGGCTGTCGTATAAATCTTTGAATCCTCCCGTGCCGCCGTCCGTGAAAGTGCCGTCTATAAGACTGTTCACCGCGGCTTTTATAGCGGGATCTTCAAGCAGTTTTACAGGCTCGTAGCCTTCCTTATTTAACTTTTCTATCTCCTCTACCCTTGCGCCAAAAATGTAATTATTCTCCTCACCCGCGCGCTCTACTATTTCTATATTAGCGCCGTCCATAGTGCCGCAGGTTACTGCGCCGTTCATCATAAACTTCATATTGCCCGTACCAGAAGCCTCTGTTCCCACCGTGGATACCTGCAAAGACACGTCCGCGCCCGCCACTATTTTTTCAGCGTATGACACGTTATAGTCCGTTACGAACACGACTTTTAAAAGTTTATTGGTCTGCTTATCGCCGTTCACCTTTGCCGCTATTTCGTTTATAAACTTTATTATGGCTTTCGCGCGCTTATACGACGGCGCGCTTTTCGCACCGAATATGAATACGGACGGATAGAAGTCCCTTATAGTGCCGTCTTTCAAGCCGTTGTATATTTCGAGAATGGCAAACGCCGTCATAAGCTGGCGCTTGTATTCGTGCAGACGCTTCACCTGCGCGTATACAAGCATATTATCCGCTATATCCGTGCCTTCCCTTTCGTTTATATACTTTATAAGCTGTGATTTTTTAGTCTGTTTTACTACCTGAAAATCAGCGGCGGCTTGCTCGGTTTTGCCGTTGAGTTCTCCTATCTCCGTCATATCTCTCCGCCAGCCGTTGCCAATATATTTATCCAGCATAGCGGCAAGTTCGCCGTTGCAGAGTTCGAGCCATCTGCGGTGCGTTACGCCGTTGGTCTTGTTATTGAACTTTTTGGGGTAATACTCGTAAGCCGTTTTAAAAAGTTCGCTTTTTAATATCTCGGTATGCAGTTTCGCCACGCCGTTTACAGATTTACACACGTAGACGGCAAGATTAGCCATATTGAACACTCCGTGCTTATACACAGCCATTTCCGCGATTTCCTCATCGCTGCACAGCATACCATTAAGTTCCCTGTCCTGTATCACCGATATGCACTTGATTATATCGGATATATCAGGCAATATCTTTTCCATCTGTTCCTCTTTCCAGCACTCCAGCGCTTCGGGCATAACAGTATGGTTGGTATAGGCGAAAGTACGCTTTGCTATTTTAAGGGCTGACGTAAAAGTTACGTTATATTCAGAAGTAAGCACCCTTATAAACTCGGCTATGGCTATAACGGGGTGCGTGTCATTGAGCTGAATAACGTTGAACTTATCAAAATTTTTGAACTGCGGACCGTGCGCTTTTACATACCGCTTGCACAAGTCGTTTATTGCGGCGGCTGAAAAGAAATATTCCTGCCGCAATCTTAACAGCTTGCCTTCCTCGGTGTCATCCGCGGGGTAAAGGTATTCGCTTATCTTTTCCGCCTCCTTGCTGCCTTCCGCCTGATACAGCCGCAAAGTATTTACACGTTTGCCGAACACGGGCATATCGTAGGGAACGGCGGTGACGGTCATATCGGCAAATTTTATTTCAGTCTTTTCGTTTTCGCGGCGGATGCTCCACGGGTCGCCGAAACGCTGCCAGTCGTCGGGCAATTCAACCTGAAAGCCGCTCTCTATCTTTTGTTTGAATAAGCCGTACTTGTACCTTATGCCGTAGCCGTCCAGGGGAATACCCGTGCCAGCGGCGGAATCAAGAAAACACGCAGCCAATCTGCCCAAGCCGCCGTTGCCAAGCGCCGCGTCCTCTATCTCTTCAAAGATATTTATATCAACGCCCTTTTCCGCAAGAACGGCTTTCACGTCGTCCAACACGCCCAGTTCCATTAAATTGTTGTAAAAACTTCTGCCTATAAGGTACTCGATAGAAAAGTAACTTGCCCTGCGCTCGTTTCTATTTACCTTTATATCTGCGCAGCCGTACTTCATAGCCAAAGCGGATATTTCGTTGTAAAGCTCTGTTACCGTCTTGCCGTCCGTTTCTATGCCATTTAGCTCAATTAAAAATTTATCTCTGTCCATTTTTTCGCCCATTTTTGTGTGATTTATAAAGTTGTCCGAGGCGGGGTTTGCCCCCACGGACAAAGTTAAAATGAGGGTTTATATTAAAAAAAAAAAAAAATTTAAAATTTAAAGAGAAAAATAAATAAATTTTAAAATGCGGATGCCGCGATCCTTTTCAATAACGCTTACCTTTTCAAGGTCGGGATACAGCTTTACCGTGCCCGAATACTCTTTATCGCACCTGACGTAAATATTTTCCTCGCCCACGGCACATTGGATATACTTGTCCCTACCGTAATCGAGGTACGCCTTTACTTCGGCGGATATGCCTTCGTCTGCAATAGCTAAACCGTCGGGCGGCAATTCATAGCGGAACTGCGTGTTGAATACCTTTCTGCCTGATAACGCGGCAAACATTTTATTTGCAATATCGTCGGGCGCGGGAAATTTTACGCCGTCCATAAGTATATAATACTTCGCGACTTTTTTATTTTTAGTTTTACCGTCTTTTGTAACGGGTTCGCTCACTCTTTCCATAGCGAAAGTACCATCAAGCCCGTTAATTTCAGGCATAGGCGCAACTTCCTTGCCGCCTGTTTTTATGGTAAGGCGTTTGAAGTCAAGTGCTATTTTCTGCTCTTTTTCCGCCAGAACGCCGTCACTTAAAGCATACAGCCTTTTACCGTTCACGTCCAGCGTTACAAGGTTTTGCCCGTTAATATCTTCCTGCTCTACAACGGTTGCGGGAATATCCCCGTCGAACGTTACAGCTACGGGCGGAATCAAAAGCTCGCCGCTTCCTTCGGCGCATACTATCGCGGGCGGCAACGCTATATCAACATCCAAAGCCGAGATTGCGCGCCCCTTTACGCTGCAATCTATATAATTAAATTCGGGAATACGGGGCAAAATACTCTCTTCCGTTTCCGCATCAAACAGGTGAATATCGGCAATATTGAGCGCGGCGTCGCAAATCTGGTCGGCGGCGTACTCGTCAAAGCCTTCAGATTTTATTATTATTCTTGTTCCCGTGTCGTCAAAGCCGTTGCCCTGCATATTTATATCGCCGTACACAAGCGTTTCTGTTCCCAGTTCCTCGGTATGTGATACTTTTACTTTAATTGTGGCGTGTGCCTTTTCTATCTTTTCAGGATCAAGCGAAATATCTTCAGGACGAAAACCTATGCACACGGGTTTTGTGCCGTCGAGATAGGCGGGCGTGGTTTTCATAAGCATCGAATAAGGAACGGTGATTTTTGCATCGGAATTTTTAAATTCGATATGCACGACATCGCCGTCCTTTTTAAGAGTGCCTTCAAAAAAGTTCATCTGCGGTGTGCCGATAAAGCCAGCAACAAATTTATTTGCAGGATATTTATATAAGTTTTTAGGCGTGTCAACCTGCTTTATAAAGCCGTCTTTCATAACAACTATACGCGTACCCATCGTCATAGCCTCGGTCTGGTCGTGGGTGACATATATAAACGTCGTCTGCAATTTTCTGTGCAGTTTCACAATTTCAGACCTCATCTGCGTACGCAGTTTGGCGTCAAGGTTAGACAAAGGCTCGTCCAGAAGCATAACTTTGGGATCGCGGACGATAGCCCTGCCGAGAGCAACCCTTTGTCTTTGACCGCCAGACATCTCTTTAGGTTTACGCTTTAAATAGTCGGTTATGCCCAGTATTTCAGCCGCTTCCTTTACCTTTTTATCTATCTCGTCCTTGGGCATTTTTCTCATACGCAAGCCGAAAGCGATATTTTCGTAAATAGTCATATGCGGATAGAGAGCGTAGTTCTGGAATACCATTGCAATATCCCTGTCTTTAGGCTCAAGCCCGTTTACCACTTCGCCGCCTATTTTAAGCTCGCCCGCGGTAATATCTTCAAGCCCCGCGATCATACGCAAAGTAGTTGATTTGCCGCAACCCGAAGGACCTACGAACACGATAAACTCTTTATCGTTTATTTGCATATTAAAGTCGTTTACCGCCTTTGTACCGTTGGGATAGACCTTGTATATATGTTTTAAACTTAAATCAGCCATTTAAAATTTCTCCTCAATTATTCAAAAATTATCAGATACGAGCAAGACGCGAAGCACGCGGCTTTGACCGCAGGGAGTTTACACAGACGTAAACGACCAAGGCAAAACGCAAGTGCGACAAAGTATTGCGAAGTATATGGTAATTTTTATTGTTTAACAGCTCCTGCCGACATCCCATTAATCATATACTTAACAAGACAGAAGTATAAAATGATTATAGGAATAGCAATTATTATAGATCCCGCGGCAAATCGCGCGAACTGGGTAGCGTCATCAGCTACCGACATAAGCCCTACCGCCACCGTGTATAAATCTTTGTCCTGCAAAAGCATTTTAGGCAGAATATAATCTGACCAGGGCCAGGTAAACGAGGTAAGCGCAGTGTAAACAAGCATAGGCTTTGACATAGGAAGCGTAAACTTCATAAACACCTGGAAGTTTGACGCGCCGTCTATCCTTGCCGCCTCGTCTATGGAATAGGGAATGGTATCAAAAAAGCCCTTCTGTACCATATAACCCATAGGCGCCTGCGCCGAATAAATAAGTATAAGTCCCCAACGCTGGTTGATTAAGCCAAACTGCGTCATTAAAAGGTACACGGCTATTGTGCCCATAAACGAGGGGAACATACCCAAAACCAAAGTGCCTTTCATCATAGCCTTACGCGATTTAAAGCGGAAACGCGACATAACGTAAGCCGTTAATATGGTAAGTATTGTTCCTATGATGCAACTCATCGCCGCAATAAATAATGTATTTAAAAACCATTTAGGATAATTATACATAGTTGTGTCGGTAAACAGCGTTTTAAATGCGTCAAGCCCGTATTCCGACGGGAAGAATCCGTCGAACGAGTAAATTGAACCCGATTTAGAGAATGACGCGAGTATAAGCCACAGGCACGGGAAAAAGAATATAAAGCACACTATAAGCAATACACAGTAGGTTATTACAACGTTTAAAACCTTTTTGCTTTTTGCCTTGTAAAGTTTTTTGTTTACAGTTTTCATCTGAACGTTTCCTCCTGTTTATATGACGGCGACAAAACGTACACAGCGAGAGATATTACCGAAGTAATTATAAATATTATAAGGCTTATTGCCGCGCCTATCGAATAATAGTTGTTATCTATTGACATCGTATACAGCCAGTTAATCAAAAGGTCGGTATCGCTTGCAAGGAAATATCCTTCTGAAATATACCCATCGCGCAGGAAATAGAAAATACCGAAGTTATTGAAGTTACCTATAAACTGCGAAAGCAGCACGGGCGTTGTGGCAAATAACACGTAAGGTAGCGTTATTTTTATAAATTGTTTCCACGCGCTTGCGCCGTCTACCCTTGCGGCCTCGTACAAGTCCTGATTTATGTTAGATAAAATGCCCGTCGCGAGAAGCATTATAGAAGGAACGCTTATCCAGGCGTTTACACAAAGTCCTATAATTCTTGCAGACCATGTGGAATTCAGCCCAAGAAATTCAACAGCACTTCCTCCCGCCTGTTGAATATAATAGTTGATAGGTCCGCCGTTAGAAAACATAGTTTTAAAGCCGAGCAAAGTTATAAAACCCGGTATAGCATATGCAAGCACGGGGAACGCGCGCCAGAACGCCTTGCCTTTTACACATTTTTTATTTAAGAGAATTGCAAGCCCTAACCCCGCGAAGTAATTTATCGCCGTGGATAGTATCGCCCACACCATATTCCAGACAAATATTTTACCGAATGTAGGCGCGAACTGGCTTAACGTTAATATCTTTTGAAAGTTTTCAAGTCCTACCCAGCTTACAAGCGCGGGCGGAACGGTATCGCCGCCGTAGTCGGTAAAGGCAATTAAAATCATAAATACTATGGGCAGAATACTGAAAATACACACACCTATAACAGGCAATGTCAAAGCCGTTTTATAAAAGTCTTTATCAAGTAATTTTGCCGCATCATCTTTAGCCGTGGGAAGTTCCTTTCTTGTATCGTCAAGGCACTGCAGATAATACGCGTCCTTTACGTTTACAATGTATATAGCAATATAGAATATCAGGGCAAAAATTGAGAGTATGCCCATCAGAAGCATTATTACCGAATTGTCGCCCTCTATGCCGTACCAGGCGTTGCCTTCTACCTGACCCAGCGTAAAGAAGCCGAACAAATCGCTTGCGCCCCTCAACACGAAGTAAGCTATAAACGCCGCCTGTAAAAACAGGAACATTATGCCCCGCATCCAACGCTTATATAAAAGCTGACCAAGCCCCATTATAAGCATAGAAGCACAGGTTTTGCCGTTCGCCTGGGTTATAATCTCTTTGGCGTAGGCAAATTTCTTTTTAAATTTTGCGGGCAACCCCGTAAAAAAGTTCTTAATTTTACCGGGTATGCCTGTAAAAAAGCCTTTAGTCTTTGTAAGTACTTTATTCATCTTTACCTCCTTCCGTCAGCTTACCAACGTATTTATAGCCGCGTATATCTGCTCGTCCACCTGCACAAGCCTTGCCTTTAAAACTTCCATATCCGTATAAACGTTATCGCCGCTCAACGCGTCCGCGGCGAGTATCGCGCAGAAAGTCTGCAACAGCGTCCACACCTGCGACAGCGCACGGACGCTGGGCATTACGTAAATAGTACCGTTATCAAGATTTTCGTATATAACCTCGTTAAGACCGCCCTGCTCTTCAGCAACGTCCGAACGCGCGGGCGATATTCCCAGCATTTCACTGCGGGTAGTTATCATTTCGTAGGAAGTTGCGAACTCTACGAATGCAAGCGCGGCGTTAGGATATTTTGTATATGAGCTTACAGCGTAACCGTTTACACCGCCCATAACGGTCATTTCTTTAAAGCCCTGGCTTTCATCCTCTAAATCGCCGCTTACGGGAAGTTTAGGCACGGTAGTTACCACAAGGTTTTCTTCCGTCAACGCCTCCGCTTCCGACGTTGTATAACCCTGGCTTTCGTACTCGCTTACAAGTTCTTCATAGAACAGCGAATAGACGTCGGGCGTGGTCATCGTGGCAAAGTAAGCACCTGACGCCAAGCGGTAGTAGGCGTTTTTGGTTATACTGTCATCCTCGCACTCTGAATTCATAACGGAAGCCAGTTGCCATATAATTTTGCCGCCGAGATAACCATCACCATTTGAAAAAACTATATCGGTTGTATCCCTGCCGTCGTCGCCGCCGACCACGTAGCCGCCGTAAGAGAAGAAGTAGCCCGAAGCGAAATAGCCATCGTTGAGCGACTTCATATAGCCGTACTTCGTGCCGCCACTCTCCTCCTTTATCTGTTTGGAATAGCGGTATAAGTCCGTCCAGTACTCCACCATATCGGGAATACCGTCCTTGTCGTCGTCCCACTCATCTTCCCAGTTATCGGGAAGCAAGTCCTTTCTGTAATACAACAGCGGCTGTTGAATGTTTACTGGAACGCCGAACACGTATTCCTGCCCCGAAACGGTTGAAGTGTACGCGTCCCACGCCTTATCACTTATATAGCTGTAGCACTCCATTTCTTCAACGGGTAGCGGCATTATATGTTTGCCGTCAACGTATTTCATAAGCGAGTCGTTCGCCTGATACAAAACGTCGGGACCGTAACCGTAGGGACCGCCCGTTTCAAGGTCGGTGTACTGATCCATATTTGCGTCCACTGCGACAATTCCGTATTCGGCATACTCTTCGTTAAAAGCCGTAAGCAACGCGTCCAGATAGCCCTGCTCTTTGGCTGTATCGTTTTCAAGAATACGCAAAGTGCAGTTGGTTTCAAGCTCGCCCGTAAATTTTTCGTTGCCTTCCGCTTCGGTACTGCCATTTACTACGCTGGCAACGCCAAGAGCAATTATCACCGCCAGAATAATTACAAAGTGAGCGCAGATTACAGGCACACTCTTTTTCATTGCGTTTCCTCCTTATCTTTTATTTCTATCAAAAAGCCGTCTTTAAACAGCTTATTTCCGCTGTAATTAAGGCATATTGCGGGGTCAGTTACATTTACCGCCGCGTCCCCGCCGCCGTTTAATATTAGCGTGTACGTCTTTTTATCGCCCCGCCTTTTAGCAATTACAAGGTCGCCGCAGCTTTTAATTTCAAGTTCAGCCTGAGCAAAGTCGTCAGTCTTTTTAAGCCCTGCCAAAAATTTTATAAGCCCCTTTAAATGCGTGTCCTTGTTCTCCTGCGACCAGTCGAATGTGCGGCGGCAGTCGGGATCGTAACCGCCCTCCATAGCGTTTTCCGTTCCATAGTATATGCAGGGCGCGCCCGTGTAGAAAAACAGCAGTGCAACCGCACTTTCAAGTTTGTCTACTTTTCCCTTTACGCGCGTTAAAAATCTGTCAGTGTCGTGGCTGTCCAGCAAATTAAGCATCATACCGTTTACAGTGTCGGTATTGCGCATTAAAAGCTCGTTTAATTTATCGGCGAACCGCCCCGCGTTAAATTCGCCAAACGCGAAATAGTCAAGGCAGGCTTTAGTAAAGGCGTAATTCATAATGGCGTCGAACTGGTCGCCGCGCAAATACTGGTTGGCGTCGTGCCAGTTTTCACCGAGCAAAAGCGCGTCGCTCTTTACTCCCTTTACCGCCCTTCGCATATCCCGCCAGAACTCGTGCGAAACCTCGTCCGAAACGTCAAGCCGCCAGCCGTCTATATCCAGTTCCTTTATCCAATAAGTGGATATATCGCAAAGATATTTCCGTACTTCGGGGTTAGACGTGTTCAGTTTTGGCATATACGTACAGCTTGAAAAGCACTCGTATTTAAACGGTTTATCGCTTTCTATTATAAACCAGTCGTAATATTTCGACTTCCTTCCGTTCTTTTTTACGTCCTGAAATTTATCAAGATTTTCACTGCAATGGTTAAACACAGCGTCTAACACTACTCTCATCCCCATAGAGTGGGCGGTTTCAACAAGCTCTTTTAAAGCGGCTTTGCCGCCGAAATGTTCGTCTACCGTATAGTAATCGCTTATATCGTACTTGTGGTTGGATACCGATTTAAACACGGGCGTTAAATATATCGTGTTCACGCCGAGCGAATACAAATAATTTAATTTTTGCGTAACGCCCTTTAAATCGCCGCCCGCAAAGCTCTTCGGGTCGGGTATATCCCCCCACTTCAGGTTTATATACGAAAGGTCTTTATCTTTGTCGCCTATGTTAAATCTTTCAATAAATATCTGATAAAACACGGCGTTTTGCATCCATTTTATAGGTTTTATTATATCGCACTCATTGATATATGCGTATTGAAAACAATTGTAATAGCTTAACTGGTAATCAAATTTTTCTGTCAGTCCGTCTTCTGAATAGTAATAGGTTTTGCCGTTTTCCGTTATCTTAAAAACGTAAACAAACCTTACGTCGTCAAGTTTAAGTTTTACTGTATAATAATCGAAAAGTCTGCCGCCGCTTACTCTTTTCATCTCCGCGGCAAATTGTTTTAACGCATAGGTATATTTGCCGCCATATATAACTTCCACCTTTTCAGGCGCGTCTGATTTTGATATGCGAAGACGCAGACAAACGGTGTTTTTATCCGTTGCAAAGCAGTATTTCGATTCGGGTTCGTGCATTACCGCGCTTTCGTTCATATGTCCTCCGATGTAATTTTTTAATGTGAGCGAAACGCCCGTTTTATGGTTGACTTTTTTGTATTTTGCTTTTATACTTTTAGTGTTATGAGCAGAAAAGTTACAATACACGACGTTGCAAGGGAAGCAGGCGTATCCGCCGCGACCGTTTCATACGTAATAAATAACCGCGAAGACCAGTCTATCAGCGAACAAACCAAGCAAAAGATATGGCACGTTATAAATATGCTCAATTATAAGCCGAGCGTGTTTGCCAAAAACCTGCGTTCTTCGTCTGAAAGCAAGTTTATTGCCGTATGCTGCGACGGCGACGATACTTTGCGCCGCACAGAATTTGTAAGTATTGTAAATTATCTGTCCGCCGCATTCGGCGATAACTACGGCATCTTGTTTATGTCCAAGCCATACGACAAGAGAATTACCAATGCCGACGCAATAATCGCCTGCGACGTATCAAAAGAAACTTTCTACCAGATAGGCGAAAACAACTACGTTCCCCTTATCGCGTTCGACAGTCTTATAGACGATAAGCTGTTCTTCCAAATTACCGCCGATTTTGATAAACTAAAAGCCGAAGCCGAGGAACATTTCGGCGAGAATTACACTTTTGTATGTATAACCCCCGCCGATGTTGCCCTTGGGAGAAAAATAGAGAAAAGTTTCCCTGCCGTTATTTTTGTAAACACGCTTAACGAGCTTGCTTCATTACACGTAGACAACGTGTTTACCGCGCAAAAAATAATAGCAGACTTTTTTGAAAGCAAAGGCTCAAACGTGTATTTCTGCGAAAGGCTGTACGTGGACAAATGCAACAAAACAGTGCAATGTGTTCAACAGGCATTCAGCCGAGAGCCTTTCGACGTGCATTTTTACGAAGTATAATTTTAAATCGGGCGTTCTTACCGAACGCCCGATTTTTTTGCCTTTTTACGGGCGGGGAATTTTATTAAGCTGATACTCTGTTAAGATACAGCGTAGAAATCTATTTCACCGCTTACGGCATTATATGTTACCTTATAAGTTCCGGCTGTATTACAGGTAAGGTTGCCGCTTTCAACAGTGAATATGCTGTTAGCGTCGCCAGTAGTTCCAAGATTTGAAAGTCCTATCCAGTCGCCATAGCCCTCGGTAGCACCGCTTTCATAAAGAGCAAGTCCTAATTCCCAACCGCTTTCAAACGTAAGGGTAATTTCAAATACCGTCGCGTCGCTTGTTGAAGCCGTCAGTTTATAGCTTGACGAGAAATTGTGATCCCAGCTGTTCATACCGCCTTTGATATAAATATCGTAAGTGGTATTATAAATATCAACCGTGCAATTTGTCCCGTCATATACGCAAATTACTTTATAAACGCCTGCCGTCGTGCAAGTGTAGTTGTACTGTGCATTCAATGAATCGTTAGCATCGCCCGTCGTACCTATATAACCTGTTCCTATCCAGGTATAGCTTGACGTGTCACCCGCATTGTATATACGAAGTCCGAACTGGCCGCCAACCGCCAACGCTATAGTGTATTCATAAGTATTATCCGCTGTTTTTGTAAACAGATATGTATCATTATAAGCCGTAGGATTCCAGTCTGTCTGCATATTACCGCTTAAATAAACGTCATAACCTGAAGATATGGTAATTATCTTTGAATAACTATCAAAGAATATATTGTAAGTTCCAGAAGTAAGTACGCTTATATTTGAGTTTGTATCACTTACTGTACTGAAGTTACTGCCGCCGCCCGAAAGATAAGTATAGTTATAGGTCGCTTTGGAATTTTCCCAACTATCGCCTATTACAGTTGAGCCTGCAACTATCGCACGGACTATAATTTCATCGCCTGCGGTAAGTTCCACGTTCGACAGAGCATATATACCAGAACCTGAAGTTGTTTCGGTGAGCTGTAAGGATGTAATACCAGTCCAGCTTACGCTTGAAGCCGTTACCGTACCATCGATATAATAATCATAGGTATCGGGAACAACAGTTGCGTCAAACGCTACTGAAAGCACTTCCGTAGAAGCAGTATAAGTAAACGTGTAAGTGCCAGATGCAAGCGCGGTGATATTGTTTTCGTCGCCCGAAACATAGGTCTTGCTCGCGTCGTCAAGGTTAGATGCCTTAATGTATGTTGCGCCTGTCGTTGTTTCGCCTGCTAATGTATTAGTGGACGTAAACATAAACTCTTCACCGGCTTTAAGGTATATCGAAAGAGTATAAACGCCGCTTGTAGATTCGGTCATCTTTGTGGAAGCGTTATACATATCCTGCCAGTTGGTAATGGTAGCACCCTTGATATAGAAGTCTACCGTTGCCTCAACTTCCTCCGAAGCATCGCCGTTGCGTACCCATGTTATGGTATCATAGGGGTTGATATTATAGTTTTCGTTGCCTTCATATCCAGATTCATAAGTATCATCAGCAGGGTAAGTTGTAAGGGTAAGCGTATAATTACCTGCATACTCAACCTTTATATTAAGACGCTTTGAAGAGTTGTCGCCTATTGTACCCGAACTTGAGAATACCGTAGTGCCGTCAGAAAGAGCTGTTTCGGTAAGATAACCAAAGCCGCGCTGATCTTCCCAGCTGGAATTAATTGCAAACTGGAAGTAGTCACCCGCATACAGATCAAGAGTTATAGTGTATTCGTTTGTATCGCTTGCCTTCGTAAGTTTGAAGTCATCGCTGATAACGTTACCCCAATCGCTCTTACTTAAAACAGGGCTTGTACCGCTGCCTACTATATAGAAGTCACGCGTATCAGTTACGGTAACAGCTGACGAGAACGCTGCAAACACAGACGTATCGGCGGTTATTGCCGTAGTAAAGTCGAATGAATGCGTAAACGAAGGCTCACCGTACCAGCCGACAAAATTATATCCGTCTTTTTCAGGAGTCCATTCCGTGGCGTAACCGCCCTCTTCTACCGTTTCAGTTTTTAAAACGGTGGTTCCATCAGTACCGTCGAT
>JAJPXK010000196.1 GCA_021205485.1 Clostridia bacterium
TATTAGAATATAATAAAAATGAAAATAAAAGCGAAAATTCTTCTATATTGCTGATTGGTAGATTTGGCTTTGATGCCCGAAATTTATGCTACTCAAAAGATTTTATCTATGATGAAGACAACAACAAAATTTTTAGTGTAAAATATAAAAAAGCCAAGTTGGAATTTTTGACTGCGCATAGTTCAAAAGGACTCGGTTACGATAATGTTATTATCGTTAATGCGAGAAACGAAATATACGGCTTCCCCGCTAAAATTGATGATGACCCTGTTTTGAGCTATGTTGTTAAAGATGATAAGTCAATAGAATATGCCGAAGAAAGACGTCTTTTTTATGTAGCAATGACAAGAACTAAAAACAGAGTTTTTATTGTAACACCTCAACAACATCCGTCAGAATTTATCCTGGAATTAATACGAGATTATCCAAATGTTACAGTAAACGGCAATATCAACAAGGAAATCATAGGAAACGATTTGATTAAAAAATGCCCTGTTTGCGGTTATCCGTTGCAGTTGAGATATAAGAAAGGCTATGGTTTAAAATTGTGGATATGTTCCAATGAGCCTGAAATTTGTAATTTTATTACTAATAAAATTGAAGGCGGGTTACTTACAATCCAAAAATGCGATAGTTGTAAAGATGGGTATCTGATTGTAAAAAAATCTTTAAAAAACGATCAGATGATGTTAGGTTGTACTAATTATAGACCTGATGGGACAGGTTGTAATCGTGTAATGTTTCCTAATGAATTTTTCGATAAATTAGATAGCTGTAATTTCGAAGAAGATATTTCAGTAGACAAGCCTTCTTATATCAAAGATATTCCATTGGAATTACCTAAAGTAAAACCTATTGAAAAATCTCAATCATATTCAGACAGAAAAAAAGCCGAAGTGCATACAACAAAGCGCGCAGAGCAATTTATAGAGCAAGACGGCTTTCAGGTAATAACAGATAACGAAGGGCAGTTGCTCACAGATATGGAACTTTTAAAAGTTTTAAGAGCTTTACGGACTGAAATAATGAAAAAAGAAAACCGTCCAGCTTATACAATAATCGGCAATAAGGGGTTAGTAAGCCTTGCAACATACCGTCCCGAAACAAAGGAAGAATTTATTAGTTTGTATGGTTTAGGTGAAACTACTTATTCTATATATGGTATACAATTTATAAACGCAATAAAAGAATACGGAAAGAAATAATCAAAATAATTATATGGAGTGCGATTTATGAAAGATATTGTTATTATAAAATTTTTTAAGCCTGAGTACACTTCCGATGATTTTCACGATTTGTATATGGAGGGTGAACTTGGCGATGCCGATGCGGATATCGCCGAATTAAAAGATTTTGGAAAAAAGATAAACAAAACTATACTGTTCAGTGTATGTAATACGATAGATGTAGCGTGGATTGACGGTTTTGCCGAGATTTCATACAGCGGTACGATCTCCGACGAGGAAAAAGAAAAGTACATAGATATATTAAAAAGGTTTTCTCGTGATGCTAAAGTTAATCGTCGTGGTGAACTTAAAGTTGATTCTATTCCCGTGACAATATGCTTCAACAAAATGGAATTATCTGAAATAATTGAGGCGTAAATATATAAATTTTACGTAATAGGGGTTATTATGAAAACAAAAGAACATGTTGTTGCGTTTTACGCAGATGACGGCGAAGGTACATACGACGAACTTGTAATTGATTTTTATAATCATTATTACGATTTCAATAGCAAAACCGGAGAAAAATTTCTTTACGGAAAAGATAACACTGTCCCCGAAATTAAACTCAATAACGAAGATTTACACAAGATTTTCGATACTATTAAATTATTATATTCTGGAAAAATAGGTCCTGCCGCATATCTTACCAAGGCTGATTTTGAAGAAATGGAAAGCGGTAAACCTGTTATAGATAAGATAACCTTATGGAAAGCTATAAAAAGAGAACTGCCTAAAAAAGAATTGGATAGAATTATCTCCTTCGATTACCGCTATGAAAAGGACGACTATTATGATTTTAAGCTTATAATAGACGGAATCTATAGCGTTATGTCTGGAGATATTTCTGTAGACTATTTCACAAGTTGGCTTATTCTTTTAATGCGCTGTCTCGATGATAACATATTAAAAAATGAAAAAATTAAAGATGAGTACGCCGAACTTGCCAACTATTTTGATGGATTCGCTTTTATGGATCACTGTATCGGAAAAAAGAAAAAACTAATAGAATGCCGTGAAATTATTGCGATTGTAAAAT
Organism: Clostridia bacterium; assembly: GCA_021205485.1. Taxonomy (GTDB): domain Bacteria; phylum Bacillota; class Clostridia; order Christensenellales; family Borkfalkiaceae; genus Coproplasma. The sequence goes on from JAJPXK010000196.1 coordinate 2,266, forward strand.
ATGCTAATCACAAAATTGAAAATTTAAAAAAGAAGAAATTGACCGATTTTACTACCAATAACGTTATAACTTACATCTCGTTCGGATTTTCTTTAGATGACGGCAATATGTGCATTGATAGAGTATGCGTTGTGGATAAAAAGCGTAAGCGAATAAATTATATGTACATCAAGGAAATTGATTACCGCGAGGATATAAATTATACATTGCTTCCCAATGCAGAGTTCGATGATTTACCTAGTAGGTATGTAAAAGGATATAAACTCGATTCTTCGATGACGGCGGATTATGCTGTTACTAAATAAAGAATAGTAAATTTCTTATCAAACAATTACCTAAAAGAATGTTAAATTAAAT
>JAJPXK010000102.1 GCA_021205485.1 Clostridia bacterium
CCGAAGACGCCCCCGAACGCAGGTACATTAAAATACTTAACCCTATAAGCGAAGATCTTTCGGTTATGCGGACCACTCTCGCCCCCTCTATGATAAACCTTATGATACGCAATATGAAAAAGGGCAACTACGAGGGCTGCGTGTACGAACTTGCCAAGGTTTACCTTGCGAAGGAACTGCCTATAAAAGACTTCCCCGAAGAAAGGAGAATGCTCTGCATAGGAATGTGGGGCGCCTGCACGTTTTTTGAACTTAAGGGCGTATGCGAAGCCGTGGCCGAAAGCCTTAACGTTAAATTTACTTACGAACATACAGAAAAGAGCTTTTTACACCCCGGGATTACGGCTAAAATTTTATGCGAGGGGCAAGAGGTCGGCTACTTAGGGCTGGTAAATCCCCCCGTAAGCGAGGCGCTGGCGGCGGAAAGGCCTATGCTTGTGGCCGAGATAAACTACGAAATTTTATGCGAACACGCAAAGCCTTTCAGGTACTCTCCCCTTCCTCATTTCCCCGAAGCGCAGCGTGACCTCGCTTTGATAGCCGACAAAGAAATAACTTGCGAGCAGATAGAAAACGAAATCCGTTCTGCCTGCAAATATGTTACCGACGTAAAGCTGTTTGACATCTATTCGGGCAACCAGATAGCCGAGGGCAAAAAGAGCATGGCGTACACCCTTACCTTTACGCCTAAAGACGAAGCCCTGACGGGTGAAAAAATAGACGGTTTTGTTAAAAAGATTTTAAGCAATCTGCAGTATAAACTGAATGTCGTTTTGAGGTAAAAGTGAGCAATTTGAATACCTCTCGTGGCTATATTTTAAGCCATGAGAGGTTATTTTTTACTAATTTTTAAGCTTAAACGCTTAACGTCGTCTTGATTAATTGACTTTTGCCGCAATAAAAGATATAATCACTGTTAATTAAAATTTTTACAGGACTTTTTTATGCTTACTTTAGACAAGGTTTATCACGCAAGTTACGTTCTGAAAGACACAGTAAGGGAAACGGATATAATACACTCCCCCGTTCTTTCGGAGATGAGCGGCTGTGAAGTTTACCTTAAAACAGAAAATTTACAGGTTACGGGAAGTTTCAAGGTCCGCGGGGCCTATTACAAAATATCTCAGCTTTCCGAAAAAGAGAAAAAATGCGGCGTTATAGCCTGCTCGGCGGGCAACCACGCGCAGGGCGTCGCCCTAGCTTCAAAAAAATTCGGCATTAAGTCAATAATCTGTATGCCCGACGGCGCCCCTATTTCTAAAGTGGAGGCGACTAAAAGCTACGGCGCCGAAGTGGTTTTAGTGCCCGGCGTATACGACGACGCGCATAACTACGCAGAAAAGCTAAAGGAAGAAAAAGGCTACACCTTTATACACCCCTTTGACGACACAGACGTAATAGCGGGCCAGGCAACTATAGGGCTTGAAATTATCAACCAGCTTAAAGACGTAGACGTAATCGTTGTACCCGTCGGCGGCGGCGGGCTTATTTCGGGCGTGGCATTCGCCGTAAAGAGCCTCAATCCAAACATAAGGGTTTACGGCGTACAGGCGGCAGGCGCCCCGAGCATGCAAAAATCTTTGGAGGAAAAGAAGATTATCACCCTCCCCTCCGTCTCTACCATAGCCGACGGCATCGCCGTAAAGGAGCCCGGCGTAAACACCTTTGAAATTTGCTCAAAATATGTTGACGGCGTTGTTTCGGTGACCGACGAACAGGTTTCTGCGGCAATACTCGCCCTGATAGAAAAACAAAAGATGATAGCCGAAGGCGCGGGCGCAGTCTCGCTCGCGGCGGTAATGTACGACAAAATACCCGACATCAAGGGCAAAAAGGTTTGTTGCCTTATCTCAGGCGGAAATATAGACGTCACCATACTTTCAAGGGTTATAAACAGAGGTCTTTTGATGAGCGGCAGAACGGCGAGGGAAACGCTTGAGCTTGTGGATAAACCGGGTCAGCTTGTGGCTGTTTCTAAAATAATCGCAGACTGCGGCGGCAACGTCACCTCCGTTTTGCACGAACGTTCTAACGAAGGTTCGGATATCAACGGCTGTTACCTGAGAATACAGATGGAAACAAGGGATTTTGACCACATAAAGCTTATAGAAGACAGTCTTAAAGCGGCAGGATTTAAACTGCTGTAAGCTGAAAGGAGGATATTTATGGAAACTGTAAACACCAAAAACGCCCCCGCGGCGATAGGGCCCTACTCTCAGGCAAAAATTTGCGGAAATCTTGTATACGCATCGGGGCAGATACCCGTAAACCCTTTGAGCGGCAATATTGAAAAGACAGATATCGCGGGGCAGACCGAACAGGTTTGCGTTAATATCGCCGCGCTGCTTGAAGCCGCAGGAAGCGGCATTGAAAAAGTAGTAAAGACGGTATGTTTTTTAAGCGATATAAATGATTTTGCAGCTTTTAACGCCGTTTACGAAAAATTCTTTACCTCTAAGCCGGCAAGAAGCTGCGTTGCGGTAAAGGATATACCTAAGGGCGCTTTGGTAGAAATTGAATGTATTGCTGAAATTTAACAATTTGTGCAAATAGGGGTAAAAGTACGCTCGCTTTTACCCCTCTGCTTTTTTTATTTGACTTA
>JAJPXK010000068.1 GCA_021205485.1 Clostridia bacterium
AACAACTAATTATAAAATATTTTTCATAAACATGAACATCCTTATGTTCTTCATTAAGAAAGTTGTTTTATTCGCGAAAAATATCATTGACGTGTTTTACTCAAAAGCCAGAAAAATCGTCTGTATAAATTGTAATATGTATCTTTACAACATGGCACATTGTACTTGGCTCTTAGGCAATCGTAAGACAGCCCTTCTGTGACTGCTTTTAAAATATAAGTCCCCAAAACATCGTCTGTCTCTTTGGCAGCATCTTCAACCATCTTGATACGGTCATAAAAATATTCGCGTGCTATAACACAGTCTTCAACGGGTCTTTGTGTTTTATTGGTCTTACTTGAATTTGAAATATCATTTGCGAACCTAACCATACTGTCTAAACTTGTATACGACTTCTTCCAAATCGGATACTGTAAACAAAAATGCTTTAATTCGTAGTACCTGTGACGGTCAATCCAGTAACGATTCTTCTTTGAAACCTCAGGGCGAATATCTGTACTCATTTTCTCTCCCCCTTCCATACATAACCTGTCTCGGTGTATAAAAGCTTCGGCGAAATATAAAAATTAATTCTACCATACCTTGAATCAATTTCTTCAATCTTCGAAACTATCTTGCCTTTTCGTGTTGCTTTACCAATCGGCAACCAACCAGCCACAATACCTGCTCGCACCCAAGATGCATCCTTGCCATAAACTCTGGCAACAACCGTTACTGGAACGGAACCGCTCGGAAATTCTACATTGTCCATAATTTGCCTCCAATTTCTTTTCTACAAAAATATCACGATTTACCGTCACCTTCGTACTTAACTTCGTGTAATTCTATTCTAGATTAGAATTTGGAGGCTGTAAAAACAAAGCAAGTGGAAAAATTAAGGCTGCTTGTTTACGGCACTAATAGGAAATATCTTTCAAATCAATCGTCGATTTCCAGCGATTTATCGTGACATCACACGGGTAATCTTCGAAACCAATAACATTTTCTGTTATCAGCCCTTCCACCACACCTATTATTATTTCTTTCTCGTAGTGCTTATACGGAAATATAAAGTCGGGAATTTCTCTATGCAATTTGCCACAATTAACACATTTATAGCGTTTAATATAAAATTTCTGTTCTTTCCTGAATTTTGTAAGTGCAATTCTTTCGACACTGTCGTAATATTTTAATAATCCATGACATAGGGGACAAATATCTTCTGTAATATTAATCATATCTCTTCTTAATGCTCAAGAAAAATTAAATGTAGGTGTTGACAATTCCTACATAATTATATATAATGAACAAAAAGAAGTCAAATATAGGAGGCGAGGTATGAAAATATAAATGTTAATCGTATGCTCTGAATGCGGTCTTCAAGTAAGTGATAAAGCTCTAACTTGTCCGCATTGCGGATTTCCAATGAAGCCCGATGCTATCAAAAAAGTGCGTCGGGGAACAAATAAAAGAAGGCGATTGCCGAATGGTTTTGGTCAAATAAGCGAAATAAAAGGTAGAAATTTAAGAAAACCTTTTAGAGTCTTAGTTCCTGCCGGCAAAGCAACCAATGGACACCCTATATCTAAACCCTTAAAACCGATTTCTTACTTTTCTACTTACAATGAGGCTTATCAAGCTCTCATAGAATATCATAACAGCCCTATCGATTTAAATGAGTCAATAACTGTACTGGAGTTATATGAAAAATGGTCTGTTGAATACTATGAAAGTATAAAAAGCCGGGCACAAATCAACAGTATAAAAAGGGCATGGAAATTCTGCTCGTCTGTTTACGATATAAAAGTGACTGATTTACGAGTACGACATATAAAAGCGTGCATCGAGGAAGGTGTTTATCCAGAAACTAATGAACCCACTAACAAATATAATAAGAACTTCATAAAAACACTTTTTAACTTGATGCTTGACTACGCAATGGAAAACGAATATATTGAAAAGAACCCGTCAAGAATGTTCGCTTTGTCAGATAAAATTATCGAGGAGTTAAACACAACTGAAAATGAGCATATTCCTTATACTGACGAAGAAATGAATAAACTTTGGTCAAATGTCGAAAGTTTTAACGGAATTGATATGATTCTCATTCAATGCTATTCTGGCTGGAGACCTCGTGAACTTTGTGCTCTAAAAATATCAAATGTTGATTTAGAGAACAGAACATTTATTGGTGGCATGAAGAGCAAAGCAGGAACTAATAGAACTGTTCCTATTCACTCAAAAATTTTTCCTTTTGTAGAAAAGAGATATAATGCGGCGATTCGAATTGGAAGCGATTTTCTGTTTAATAATATAAGTCTGGACAATAGAGCAGAACCGTTTACATACAATACTTTTAAAAATATGTATGATAGGCTTAAAATCGTGTTGAAGCTCGATACAGAGCATCGTCCTCATGACGGACGCAAACATTTTGTAACAATGGCAAAAAAATATAATCTAGACGAATATGCTATTAAATACATCGTCGGTCATGCAATCAATGACATAACCGAAAAAATATATACTCAAAGAGACAAAAAATGGCTAAGTAAAGAAATTGAGAAAATAAAAGATTAAAAAATATGAGCAGTATAGGAA
>JAJPXK010000059.1 GCA_021205485.1 Clostridia bacterium
ATATTATAGGATTATTAAGCTATCTTCACGATTTGCGGCTGAAAATTGCAAGAGAAATTGACAGACCTGCATATTACGTTATGGCCAACAGCAGTCTGGTTACGCTTGCCACTTATTGCCCTGTTACAAAAGAGCAGTTTGTAAATTTATACGGGCTTGGCGGGGGTAAATACAGCATATATGGCAATCGGGTTGCCGGAAGCCTGATGTAAAGAATATAGAAATACCAAAAAGTCTGTAAAAGGCATGTTTTATATAGATGAAGGAAGGCTTTGCTCGTTTGCTTACTGTGGAAGCGGCATAACTGTTTCTGAAATTGTAAGACGGCTTAATGAGCTGGCGGATACAGAGGAAGTAAAGCAACTTAAACCAAAGCAGGTTTTTGACTGGCTGGAAGAAAACGGCTTTGGTTATTCCTTTGAAAATCCTGGTGCAAATAAGGAAAACAGACGGCAACGGGGCAAGGCAGATCTATCGGCTTTTACGAGGAGCAGAGAGTGAGCGTATACGGATATAAATATTATGCCTTTTTATGTAACAGGGACGCACAACGTTATATTGTGGAAAACGCCAATCTTATAGTCCAAAGGGAAGAAGATGCCGAACAAAAAACTGTATCTGAAGAAGAGTGGCAGGAGGAGCGCGATAAAAAGCTTATAGATATGTTTAACGACGTAACAGTCGGGAGCATGGCGCAGGAGCTATCACGCACGGAAAATGCGGTAAGGAACAGGCTGGTAAAGCTTGGCCTTATCATGCGCCGCAGCGACATTGTGTAAGCGGTTTATATCATCCTGTGGTTCGCCATATTCAGTTTTATCGGCTATTTTTGTGACGCCAACAAAATCGGTATATATCTGAACAGTCGTCGGCTGTTATGCGAAATTTGTATACCACATATTAAATATTGGCATTTTACTTTTACCCTTTTAATGTTATAATAAGCTTTGTAATAATCTTGCGTCAGAAGGCGAAAAGGGAGGGGACAAATGAATATATGGCGCGATATAGACGAAAGCCGCATAACAGAAAACAGGTTTGAAGTGCTGGTGGAGATACCTAAAGGCTGTAAAGTAAAGTACGAGCTGGATAAGGAAACGGGCATGTTGCGGCTTGACAGGGTGCTTTACACGTCTACGGTATATCCTTCTAATTACGGGTTTATACCGCGCACGCTTGCCGATGACGGCGACCCGCTGGACGTATTGATCTTATGCAACGAAGAGATATACCCTATGACCCTTGTAACCTGTATGCCTATAGGCGTAATCAAGATGACGGACAGCGGCGAACTTGACGAAAAGATAATAGCCGTACCCGTAAACGACCCTAATTACAAGCACTATTACGACATTAAGGAACTGCCGAAGCACATTTTTGATGAGATGATGCACTTTTTTGAGGTCTATAAAGAACTTGAACACAAGTCAACTACGGTAAATGAAATCTGCCATAAGTATGAGGCGATAGAAATCATCCGCAAATGTATACAAAAATATAAAGATACATATGTAAAGTAAATAAGCGCCCTGCCGCATTAAAAGCGGCAGGGCGCTTTGCTGTATATTTTACCCTTCTTTTGTAATGCTTTCCGTAATCATTTTTCTTAGTTCCCTTGAGGCGTTTGTCTGCGGGTGGACGGGGTCGGTTATCATAAGGATATGTCTTGCCGGCATGGTGTAATTTAACGGCACGGGAAACACTTCGCCGCGGGATATTGCGGGGTCTGCCATAGATTGCGGCACAAAACCTATACCTAAATTATGGCTAATCATGGGCACAAGAAGGTCGGCGCCGTCCGCCTCTATATCGGGCGTAATTGCCAGGTCGTTTTTTGCAAACACGTCGTCTAAAAATTGCCGCAGCTGCATGCTGTGCCGCAGGCTTACCACGGGATAATCTTTAAGATCTTTAAGTTCAAGCGTCTTTTCTTTAAGGTAAGCAAAGTCGCTCCCTGCAATAAGAATATCGCTGAAACTGTGCACCTTTGTAATTTTAAGGCTTTTGGACAGGTTGCACGGCGTAGATACAAAAGCAAGATCCACAAGCCCGTTTTTAAGTTTTTCTATAGTGCTGTTGTTAGAACCCGTGTTTATCTTCAGCTTTACCTTAGGGTGTTTGTTTCTGAAAATATTTATAAGTTTAAAAAGATATTCGTGCAGCGAAGTTACCGATGCGCCTATGTAAATCGTGCCCGTCTCTATATCGATGGCGCGCCGCACCTCGTCTTCGCCCCTAGTAAGCTGGCTGTAAGCTATGCTTACGTATTCGTATAAAGTTTTGCCCTCGTTGGTAAATTCCACGCCCGACTTATTCCTTATAAACAGGCGGCAGCCGAGTTCGTTTTCAAGGTTTTGTATTGCCCTTGTAACGGCTGGCTGGCTTGAGAACATCTCTGCCGCCGCTTTTGTTATATTTTTGTGCTTGCCTACATAGTAAAATATCTTGTAATATTCGTAGTTCATAGTTTTCTCCGCGGTAAAATAATTCCTGAATAATACCAATTATGCGTTTTTGATATAATCAGTATGTTATATTATCATTTTACATTATAGCACATAAGAGTTATAATGTAA
>JAJPXK010000007.1 GCA_021205485.1 Clostridia bacterium
CAATAAATTTTATCACTTTCTTTATTAAAAGTCTATCAAATTGACAAAAATTTATTAAGTTTATGCGTTACATAGTACTATTATTATTGCAAAACTATTGACATAAATTGTATTTGTGTGATATAATATATACAATATACGGGAGATTTACGTTATGGACGAAGAAACCGAAGAATACGAAAGCCACGAAGACGGAAAAAGCTCTATAAGCGCCGATCTTATACGCGGACATATAAATACAATCATACTGCGTTCCCTCTACGACAGCGATAAATACGGCTACGAAATTATTACGGAAATAAATGAAAAGAGCCACGGACAGTACACCTTAAAACAGCCTACTTTATACAGCGCCTTAAAGCGTCTTGAAAATCAGGGATACATACAGGCTTACTGGAAGTCGGACGAAGTTTCCTCGGGCGGCAGAAGAAAGTACTTCCGCCTTACCGAAAGCGGAAAAGAGGTCGCCGAAAAAAATCAGTCCGAATGGGAATATTCCCGCACTGTTATTGACAGCCTTATTTCCGACAAAAACTTTGATTTTTCCAACCCCGCCCCTACCCCCGTCGATTTTAAACTTTTAAGGCAGTCTACTTCAAGGGTGCCTACAGGGCAGGGCGAAAACGGCGAAAGCGAACAGAATAAAGTCGGCGAGGAAGAAACCAAACCCGTTGTACAAATTCTCGCAGAACCTGTGATAGAGGCTGTCACCTTCACCTCTCTGCGCGAAACGTCGGTAGTTTTGGAACCCGACGAAGTGCTTGACGAGGAGTTAATTAAGGAACAGCAAGACGAAAAGCAGGCCGAGCCTGAAGAAAAACCCGAAGAAAAACCCGACGGCGAGGTAATTGTCGAAGAGTCTGTTACACAGGATATTGTCTCTTCTGAAAATACCGAAGCCAGAGCAGAAGCTGAACTTTCCTCTGAAAAACCTGCGGAGGAAGCTACAGAAAAAACCGAGGAAACTGTTTCTGAACCGGTTGAAGAAGTTCGGCCCGAACCGCAGGAGCCTGTCTACACCGGCCCTACCGCCCTTGAAATCGCCGCCGCCGAGCATCAGAGGATGTTAGAGCAGCAACGAGCGGAAGAAATGCGCAGGCTTGAAGAACAGAAACGCAAAATGGAGGCCGAACAGGAAGCCGAACAACGCAGGATTCTTCACGAAAATTACGAAAAACTTATTTCGGGCGAGCTTGAGAAAAAGCCTGAGCCCGTAGAAGATATAGCAAACGAAAATCTTAATACCGACGACTATATTTACGCCAACCGCCCCGAGACGGAACGCGACTACAGAAATCTTGTAGACAAGCTTTTTGAAAACACGTTAAAGCCCTCCTCACAGCAGCAACCTGTTTACGGATACGCCCCTCAGCAAAGTTACACAGAACAGCAATATATGTCTCAGCCCGCCCCTCAGCAGCCTGTAACCGAAAACGTTGTTCCTCCCGCGTATAACTACGCCGAGGCATACCCGTCAAGATACAGCGACGCCACGCAAAAGGCAGCAAACGACGGAATTAAAATACAGACGTCGGAAAGCAACGGGTATTCAGAAGCCGCCACACGCTCTACCTACAATAAAGGGGCTACGCTTTTCAAGTGTTCGCTTATTGTCGGGGTTATAATTCTTCTTGAATTTACTCTTTGCCTTCTGTTTAAAGACAGCCTTAACATATCGCTTACATATCCGTTTATAATACTCGCCTTAGGTCTTGCTGATATACTTGTATGCGGCATTATGTTCGGCGCGGGCTACGGCAAACAGGTACGCAAGCCGACAAATTTAAGGTATATAATTACAAGCATAGTGTCTACCGCTATCCTCATCGTAATTATCGTGCTTTTCGCCATAGTGCTTTCGGTTAACTGGTCGTCAACCGCCGACGTACTCGCAAAAGTCGTAATACCCTGCATAGTCGCCCTCAATATACCGATATTTACTTTAAGTTTTTATCTGTTCACAAAATAAGGAGCAAAATGAAATTACTTGCGATTGTAAAATCAAAACATTTAGGAAATACAATGCAGATTGCCGAGGCGATGGCAGAAATGGCTCCGCTTTCCGTCGCAGATATGGACGACTTGAAGTACTACAACATATCCGAATACGACGCCGTAGGCTTCGGCAGCGGCATTTACTTCGGCAAACACGATAAAGACTTGCTTGAATACGTAAAAAAGGCTGCAAATTTACCTGAATACGCATTTGTATTTTCTACAAGCGGTACAGGGAACGTAAAAGACAACAAAACTTTGATAAAGCTGCTTGAAGAAAAAAATATCAAAGTTTTAGGCAGCTTTTGCTGTAAAGCTTTAGACCAATTTTTTATCTTTAAGTTAGGCGGCGGAATAAATAAAGGCCGCCCCGACGAAAAAGATTTTGACGCCGCGCAAGCGTTTATACAGGACGTAGTAAAAGCTTGCGAAGCAGAAAAAAACAACTGAACATTAATACAGTAAAAAAAAGTTGCGGCAAATACTGCAATTCCCATAGGGAATTTTGGTAATGCCGCCGCCGTAAAATTTAATGTTATAAGGGCGTGGCGTGAAGCCACGCCCTTTAACT